>JAUZOF010000080.1 GCA_030706585.1 Bacteroidota bacterium | reverse complement strand
CCCACCCAGAATCGGCCTTTGGTGTCTTCATACATCGTGATGACGTAGTTATTCTTCAGGGAAGTGCTGTCACCGGGACGATTTTTGTAGATCGTAAAGCGGACTCCGTCAAACTTATTGAGGCCATCTTCCGTCGCTATCCAGATATAGTTTCGCCGATCCTGGTAAATGGAATTAATCAGGCTGTTTGAAAGGTCTTTGTCCGGAGAATAGAACGTACCGGTCTGTGCATGAACGGTTTGTATCAGGCATAAAAAGATAAGAAGAACCAGGGTTATGCTTCTCTTCATGGTATTCTGTTGTCGTATTAGTCGTAGTCAGGGTAACGAATAGCAAATGTAAGAAAAATAAGCAGTTATAAGCCGCTGAGACAACAGGTTTTAAATGTATTCTGTGAAACATGGAGCGCTCAGAGACTTACTGCATGTTATTAATACTTGTGCGAATGAGGGGATAATGAATTGCAGCCTGGCTTTAGTCAACGGTCTGATATGAAACTTGAATAATCCAGCTTTAGCCAAAGACTTCGATATCTCTGTTTCCCCTCACCTCCAAGTCTAACAAATCAGCACTCTGCACCTAGGTCTGGAATTTGAGCGTAGCGGGTCCCAATAACTATTCGAGATTGGGCTCAAAACAGTTTCAGTTTTCAAACTGATATTCCGCAAACAGTTACAAACTGCTCTTGTTTTAGGTACAAGTTCTGAAAAGTTGAACCAAGGGTTACCTTCAATGCTTGGAACAAGAGGAGATAAGAGTCAATTTTCCCTGATTAGGTCGATTATAATCCGACAAGCGGCATGAAGCCGCGGTTCGGTGTGAACTTCGAAATGCTTGTCGCGTTGAATGTGACATACACCAGAAAGCTAAAGCTCACCTATCTCACCGGTTTTGAGGTATCGTATCCCAGTTCGTAGTAATGGTTATTGTTGTAACCAAACTCCTGGATTATTTGCAGGCCTATTTTTCGGGTGTGAGCATCAAACGACCGGGTATTGACTTTATTGATAAAGGTAATAAGTATAGGATATCTCTTTGCCATCTGTGCCCGGGCAAAGTCAAATATATCAACAAGTAAGCCACTTCCCCGGTATTGTTTATCGATACACACAGGACCATACTGATAGGAGTTATCTACCGAAAGCTTTTGTCCAAGATATTCGAGGTCCGACAAACCTTCTATCATATATGCAAACATTGGCCATGCCGACCAGTATTGCCAGGAAGCCGCCATTACAAAAGCAATTACCCGATCATTTTCTTTGGCGATAAAAAGCCCATTTTCTTCATTGATTAATCGGGTAAGTTGTTCCCTTGTAAAAAGAGTGGTAATGAAACCATCTTTTTTGTCCTCTTCATCGATAGTCGCAATGTGATATTTCTTTTGAAGTTCAAGCACTCCATCGATGTCTTCTTTTTTCGCTATTGTACAATTCATAATATGATAGATTTATAGATACAGTATTCTTCCCCGGTTCTACGTAGCCTGTGATTCACCCCAAAGCCCCTATAAACAGCACGAAGACCTATGTCGTAGCTGTAGCTTTATTGAAATTTTCTAGGATCCGGGTTTGTAAATTTATAATTCAGATCACGTTCTAATCGATTTGTCAATATTTTCCTTCCTCGAAGTTGACTTTCGCATTGAATTTCATCTTGAATACCTTTTTGGTAATTAATAACATCAATTTTCCTGGGATGTAAAGGCGCTACAACATTGTAGGTTTTGCCACTAACATTTTCTTCTATCATTTGATTAATTACAAGGCATATATCATTGTAATGAACATGGTTGACAATTTGATCAAGATCTGATATTTTATACTTACTGAGAACTCTGTCATCTCCCATTAGTCCACCCAATCGTAGAATATTCAATTGTGGAAATTTGCTTTTGATTAAATTCTCAACAAAAAGAATATTCTGATCCAGATCATCTTCTTCAAATGTATCTTCTTCTATTTCTGTATCTATTTGTGGATATATCCCTATTGAACTCATTAGAAAAATGTGCTTCTTAAAACCACTAATAAGTAAGCTCAAATTCTCAAAACGATTTTCCAGCTGTTTTATATTAGTTTGTTTTGAAAATGGGACAGTAATGATTATTGCATCAAGATTGTTTATTATACCACAGTCTCTTTGTCCATGCGTTATTTCATCATCTGAAAACTTTATGGCAATAGTCTCAAATCCAAGTGAACATAGTTTGTTTTTATTGATTGCTGACGTGGTCGTTGCATATATTTTATAATCAGAATAGAAGTGTGATGCTATACGAATGCCTAACCAACCACAACCTATAATACCCATTTTATTCATACGTCATTATTTATTTTGTTTTGGCTACGTATGGAACTCACATACGATATCATACTCTTTGATGAACTTTGGTTCATGCTCGTTTCATATCCAGATTATTTAATCAATTGACTCCAGTTATCCGAAGACTGAAAATCGCACTCAGCCGTTAGGCGACAAGCACCGCCTTTTGAAAATCAAGGCCTCCCGGCCATACCTTAGTGTAAAAAACGCCTGACTTTCAGAACGACCACCAAAAATAACCATTCCTTCCCGATTATCCACCTCAAGTCCATTCATTATGCAGAAAGCAGCTCCAGAGATTGAACTGAAACTGCTTTCGTATTTTACTATCGTATATTTTTGCAAGTCGGGAGGCTTGCTTTTAGCTATGACGAAAACAGAGCTTTCGCCAAATTACCGAACTACGGCCATCATACCTACAGGAAACAGGGAATTCAAATCAGCGGTTAAAAACCGTTGCACCCGGAAAGTCCCACCGGTTGGAAATATTCATCAAATCATCGCATGCTATGATAATTCATCTTTTTCTTTTTATCCGGCGCGACAGGATAATGATATTTACCCTATTTATCATTATCCTGCTATCAGGATTATCTATTACATAGCATTTTCCTTTTATCCTGCTATCAGGATTTGACTTCCATCACACTTAATCAAAATCCTGCTATCAGGTTTTCTCTATCATTCACTTTTAATCCATATCTTGGTATCAGGTTTTTGCATTCAGTTGCATTTAATCAAAATCCTGCTATCAGGTTTTAGCAGTCATTCGCATTTGAACAATATCTTGGTATCAGGATTTGCCGTAATTTGCATTCTATCAAAATCCTGCTATCAGGATTATACAATATTCCCCTTTTATTTTCACGGTTTTCCAAATCTGCACTCAGCGCCTAGTTCAAGTCTTGAGCGCAGCGGGGACTTGGACTCAAAACTATATCAGTTTTCAAACTGAAAATTTCTAAAGCAGTTACAAACTGCTCTTGTTTTAGGTCCAAGTTCTGAAAACTTGAAGCAAGAGTTACCTTCAATGCTTACGCTTACGACAAGAGGGGACGGAAAATTCATTAATCTACCTTTCCAATCCCCAGGATTTCAATACAGAATCTGCTTGATATTTTGAGATCTCGGTCAACCTCCTACTATTTGCGTTAAAAGAAAAAAAATACTTTCTTGAATGCATTTTTCCACATGGTTCATCTCTAAAATAATAAGTATCAAATAGCACTAGCCTTTTCCCTTTTATTATAGGACCGCTATACATATTTTGTTCGGAGAGAATACAATCGTCATTTGTATACGCTACTAGTTTCCCACCGAAAAAAGGTGCCGAGTTATTTTTGTTTGACCAGTTTAACCACAATACAGTATTACCAACAGTAAAACTTGGTACATATTTCCAATCCGCAGGTAATTCTGGCAACGATAATCTGCGTCGAATATCATTGAACTTTAAACCGAAGGTTACTCTTGCTTTTATAAGTGAAGTGTCAAGAAAAACTACTCTATTGATCTGAATTGATTTTGATATATCTTTCTTTGTTTCAATGAACTTAGTCTTGAAGACAGAATCCTTCCCATTTTTCACTATAGATTCTTCTGTTATTTTCAGGCTGTCAGGATTCCTTATGTCATCAACAATCTTATAGCTTATGAATACAGGCGTATAGTACGTGATGGATTTATAAGAATCCGAGTAATCACTCTCTTTTACTGGTTGTCTCTTCGAATAACATCTTATTTTATCAATAAGACCAGTGTCGTTTATATTACAGGTAAAACACAACCCTGTTTCAAGTTTTAAACCCGGATGAAAACTCGTCAATTTATCTCGTGAATTTTCAACTGGAATAAAGCGTAATTCAAATGTATCGCCTTTTTCATGTGTAAAATAGAAGAATCCATAACCTGTATAATCATGTATATCTATTTGTTCTTGTCTATGTTTACACGAAGTAAAAATGAGGCATAATAAAGTCAGATATAACACTGGTATAGTTTTCATATTTTCTATTAGTATGTTTGCGTTACTAAACTATTCCATATCTCCGGATATACTGTAGAAAGTTGCGGTACCGTCGGGGCAAAAACGACGTTCAGTGTAGGTGATCATTCAGCCCCTCTTCTCCGCAGTCTGTAAATAACCTGACCAATAGCAACAAAACCGCAGTCAGCTGTTCAACGACAGAATCCGACAAGCGGCGTGAAGCCGCTGTACGGTGTGGGCTTCGAGACGCTTCCCGACAAGCGAACAGCGGCTCTAAGCCGCTTGTCGCGTTGAGCTAAATCAAAACCATCAGGTCTTAGCCAAGAAAAAAACCGTCTGATCCCTCGAACGATCATCAAAAATAACAAATCAAGTCTGATTAATCCATCTTATCCCCCTTTTTCTTCTAAGTTCACTAAATCAGCACACAGCAACTATTTTAAGTTTGTTATTCAAAACAACTGACTTTCGTAGGCTGGTATCTGGTATCGCTAGGGTTTAATAAGAAAAACGTCACAAAAGCCCCCAACTCTTGTGACGTTTTTTAGTGCTATCCGCAAAGCCCATTAAAGTTACAAACAGAGAACGAAATATAGATAGTGAACTAATAAAAAAGGTAAGGGCTAAATGATTCGTTTTTTATGATAATATGACTTTTGTGGCTTTTCTTCCAACAACAACAAGATAGGCTCCACTTTCAAGATTAAACTCAATAGACCCTACCACATTGTTTCTGGTTTTTAGTAATTTACCATTAAGGGTATATACTTCTACCTTTCTATTATCTACGCCCTCTATTCTTATCTTATTATTACTTGCGTATATTTTATACGAATTATTTATTTGTACATCATTCAATCCTGTGCTTCTGTTGGCATCGACAAAACCCACTGAGAATAAAGAAGAGGTATGATTATTGAATTTAAGTTTTACATTGTGTAGACCACTTATTGACCCGATAGTTGTTTCCGATTTTTCAGAAAAAGTAGCGCCAGCAGTGGTCAATGCCTGGATATTGGCAAATGGAATTGTGTCAGCATCAAGGAACAGCAAATAACTCGCATCATTGGATAATGTCGCTGAATTTGCAGTGTAAACATAAGCTTTGTTATATTTATTGGCTCCAAAATCAATAACCCCCAAGTCTAAACTTCCTCCTGATGTTCCTGCCAAATATCCTGAATTGTCAAGTGCATTCATTGAATATATCCCTGCAGAACTTGGAACTCTGGCAAATTCGCTGAACTTTAATACAAGATCGGTATTTGTAGATGCAGTAATTGCGTTACTTTGGTCAAAAGTATCTGAAGCAGACATAACTTTTAGCAGTTGGACCTCGTTTACTCTGAATTCCTGTGTCGAATTTGTAGAAAGATCTGCTATCCAGCCAAGATTTATTGTAGTGGTAGCCGGAAGATCGAATTCAATTCCATATAGATTAGTATCTGCTGCATCAGCTCCTATTTTACGACATGCTATAGAGGTTGATTCCACATCAGACATCATAGGTACAATTTTAGATGCAAACATATAAGCACTGCTCATTTGATAAAGTGTATTGTAGTTTGCACCAAAGAAATACTTACCGGCAGGCAGCGTTACGCTTTTGTATAACTTAGCATTTTTTGCATCAGTGGTAGAGTTTGCAATGTCATACCAAACACCCATCATTAACGTACTATATCCAGGATATTTGTCAATCCCCTGCTTAGTTCCGCTTCCATCTGTTTGAGGAATGTTTAATGAACTTGTCCAATTTGCAGGTGTTCCAAAACGTTTTGATGAAGCGTCCTTTCGTTGGATATTCGTGTAGTTTTTCAAGTAAGTAGATGAAATATCGTTTCCGGCGTTATCCAGCAGGAGTATTTCGTTTACTCTCATACTTCTCGTAGTGGCAGATGCAGCAAGAGTGCATGAGAATCCAATGGAAACCTGTGTTGTAGCAGGTAGCGTAAAAGTGCAACAATTTATCTGCATCGGAGATGCTGTGGATGTCGTACTCATATCATAGTACGCTAAAGCCTCTGTCGGGATTTTGGCAGATTCAGGAACTGTATTTCCGGCAGTGACAGATAAATAATTCTCTCCTTTCGCGTAGCCCCATGATTCATTGATTTTTATTTTTAATTTGTAAGTTCCGGCAGGGAGTGTGACGGTTTGATAGATTTTACCATTAGTAATAGCCGGATCGGTAGCGTTCCATTTTTGGATACCGATAGACTGGGTTGAATTGTAATTATCGTATCCACCTAAGCCTGATTGATTGAGAATGGCGTTGTTATAAACCCATGGTTCACCCAATAATCCAAAGCGGGAAGTTCCCAGGGTTATAGCATCCGAACGTGAGAAGATTCGTGCATCGGATAGATATTTCTTTGTAATGTTTTGTGAATAAGGATAGTTGATTATACCGCCTGTATTGCGTCCACCTGAGACAAATGAAATAATGGCAGCTTGTAAAATGTCTGCTGCTGCTTTTATTTCTGTTGAGGTATTAGACGAATTTGTTAGCTTGGCTTTTGCAATTGCACTTTCAAGGCAGGCAATTGAATCACTATTATATTGTCCCGTACTAGTTCCAACATTCAGTTTGGCAATGCTATCAGTACGTTCCGCTGTTTTTATTAAACTCTGGAAATCTTCATATCTAAACTGATTAAGTGTAATTTTGAATGCAATTCCTATGTCGGCTGTTGACGGCTTAGTTGTTGGAAGTGTTATTGTAAGGTTATCTGCTGAGCGGGTATAAGCCAACTCACCACCTCCCAACATTTTCAGACTTTTGATACTTTGAGTCAAATATGGAAAATTTGAACCCAAACTTTCCAAGACAGCTTTACCATTTGTAGGCCATCCCATAAGTGTTACATACAAAACGCTATCCCCCTTGTGTACATAGCGAATGTCTTTTACATCATATGAGCTACCTTCGTTAAACCCTTGTGCGGTAAGCGAATTAGCTCTTTGCGCGGACGGTCCCTCACCGAATATTACCCAGGGGCGAGTACTGTAAATGCTTTCCTTGTTTACATCCATCCATGCTGTAATTCCCTGCAAAACTGCCGCTTCATTGCTATCATAAGTTCCGTTTCCTTTTAATGGGATATTTAATAATAAGTTTCCGTTTTTGCTGACAATATCTATAAGCATGTGAATAACAGTGCTTGCCGACTTATACGTTGCTCCTTTTAAATAATGCCAATCGCCAATACAGGTACATGTTTGCCAGTGTTTTTTCTGGGGTTTATCAGGGATACCACGCTCCACGTCCCACACCATGCATTCTTTTTCATCTTCAGTGAGTATTTTCCCGAAGATCACATTGTTTACTTTTCCGTTATTGGCATTTGCGCCTTTGTTATAGTAACTTGCTGCAATTTTCAGGCCCACATCGCTCACTGTTGAAGTTGAGCGATTACCGGAGTTATCAACAGCAACCAAAGGTAGCGATGTATCATCGAAGTAAATCAAATCCGGATTGTACTTATTAATCATATCCATCGTACGATTGTAAAATTTATCACAATAGGCTGCTGATGGAATTGAAGCCCCGTTTACCCAGTTCCATTCTGAGTGAATTGTACCTGAACTTGTCCAGCCTGAACTTGGAGTATGGTTTTGAGCATACAAATCCTGAGGATCAAGACCTGCCCACCATTTTCCTGTACCATCTGCTGCAGTAAGGTTTCCATCATAGTTTTGTGCAATTTCATACCATGACCATGCATGAGAAGCATGAATGCTGACACCAAAATACAAGCCTTGCGCTCTGGCTGCTTTTTCCCAACCTGACAATAAATCTTTTTTAGGTCCAATTTTGGCACTATTCCATGGCTGATATTTACTATCCCATAAATCCATATTATCATGATGGTTGCCCAAAGCAAAAAAATACCTTGCCCCAGCCGCCTTATATACTTTTACTAAAGTATCCGGATTCCAGCTTTCGGCTTTCCAGCTATTCATCACCTCTTTAAATCCGAGTTTAGGATCAGTTCCGTAATTGCTGGTAAACCAGTTGCGCTGCGACCCATCGAAATACATAAAACGTGCAAACCAGTCTCCTAATTCTGGTTGGCATTGAGGGCCCCAGTGCGCCCATATACCAAATTTGGCATCTTCAAACCATTCAGGTGCTGCTGAGTATTGTTTTAATGATTCCCATGTAGGTTGAAATTTTCCTGTTTCCATGGGTTCAATTTCTGTAGCCTTGATTGTTGTTATTCCAAGCAGGAATAATAACATCAGTGCAAGCTTGCTTTTCAAAACATTTGTTTTCATTGAAGTGTAATTGTTTAGTAAATGAATTGTCCTGGTATTGACGGTCGAATAAGTTTTGAAATACAAAACAGAGGTTGTCAGTTTTTTTGACAGCTTCTGTTTTTAGTGATATTATTTAATTACTTTGTATGTTTTTGTTTTACCATCGCACGAAACAGAAACCAAATAAGCACCAAAACCCAGTGGCGAGTTTATTGTTTTCATATTCTGGCCGGCTTCCAAAATTGCTTTTTCATTAGAAAGAAGCATCCCCTGCATATTGTAAACAGAGAACTCAACATTTGATTTCTGTTCAAGACTCATATTGATCATGATTTTATTGTCTTTAACGAAAACTTGCTGATTTGAGATTGTTGTTATTTCATTGATTTTTGTGGTTGACGATATATCATATAACTCCATATTGTCTATATAAGCAATTGCAGCTCTGTTTGATCCGCTACAACTATTGATCCACAGATTCTGATTGTTTGCCAATGTTCCTGTTGTGAATGTAAAGTCTACAGCTTGCCAAATTCCTGCTGTATTTGCAACGATTTGATAATCAGAAGTGGAGTTGTTGATACCACAGCCATTCAAAGTAAAACTCAATTCTGCGTCAGTTTTTACCATTGCTTTAAAACGATATCTCGAATTAGCACTCACTTTGCCTGTTAATGCGTAGTCTAATGAAGTGCCACAAGAACCATACAGAGCAGCACAACTACTACCGCAATAAACTAAAGTAGTGTCAGTAATAATACTTTTTGATCCCCAGCCTCCGTAAGTTGACAAGCTGTTAAGATATGGATCGGCAATAATGTTTGTCAACGAAGGATACAGACTTGTAAAACCATCTGAATTTTTTCGTATTACTACCCGAACTCTTGCCTTAGCAGTACCACTGGTTAAAGTTATGTACCCACTTGTTGATGATTTACCATCGTATGTAACATTTACAGTTACTCCGGATGATGTAGCAGATAGAGACGATTGATCTACAGAAAAACCACTTGGAGCTGAAATTGCAATTGGATTTGATAAAGAAAAGCCTGATACATTAAACGAGCCGGTAGTTTTAATTTCATCAAATACAAGATAAGATGCTGTCGTAGTTACTGTCGGGTTGGGGTCTGCAGTTTTTGTCAGAACAAGGTCGTCAATGTTTAAATTATAGCTTGCCGAAGAATTAGACTTCGCAAAGACGAGGTAGCAAGTGCCATTTGAAGGAGCCACAAAAGTGAATGTTCCTGAAGAAACAGCTTGCGCACTGGTTAAGTTGGCAGGAGGTGTGGTTGTAAATACACTTCCTAATGCATTTGTATAGGAAGCATTTGCAGTTGCTGCAGCAAAGGCTTTTGTTAATGTTTCACTTGCACCCGATACACTTTGTTTATAATTGAAACTTAATTGATAAGTTGCTCCAGGAATTAAATTGGTTATTTTGTTGCTTATTGAACTGTATGAATTGCTACTTGCTGTGCCAAGGAAATTAAGTAAAAAGCTATTAGCGCCTGTTGATTCGTAACCGGAAGAGGTTTGAATACGCGATTTTGAGTCACCCCCATAGGTTAATCCAAGATCATTAATCCACAGACCAATGGGTGCACCTTCTGAATCCGCGTTTTCAAAGCCACCATCAAACAGATTATTTTTAATCAAATCTACTGCTTTGATTAACTTGAATGTACCTCCGGAAAATGTATTGTTTTTATCGCACCAAAGGGGGGTGTCGGTAATTGAGTTATAGCCTATATATCCACTAGAATTAACTTTTAGGCGGATGTTGGATGCAGTAGCTCCGTCAAGAAACCATTGAGAATTTGCACCGTCAATACTGTTTGAATAAGTTGTTGACCATGAATTAGCATACCATTTCCCTAAATAATAGGCGGTGTCATTCTTGATGTAATAGGAGTCTGTCAAACCGGAAACCGGAATGAACTCGAAACGTTGTGTGGCTGATATTTCCGCTTTGTTTACGCTGGGTTGATTGGTCGGAAGACCTCCGATTACCAGTCCGGTCCCGGTTGCTACAATGTAGTACTTAGCTCCAGATTCAGGAATAAAATTGGATGCTTTTGTTTGAAAAAAAGAAGTACATAATAGTACCACACAAATGAAAATCTGCTTCATACATAGTTTAATTTAAGGGTAAATAATAGATTGTCTATTTGATTCATTTGGAATCGAAGCAAAAGTATAGTGCACTGAAAAAAAATTGCAGCTCAATCAAATCATTCATTGTCTCAAATGGCTCAAAATTCCCCAAAAACGGACTATGCAAACTCAGTTGCAATAACATTATATTGAAATCCCGGAGCAACAACAAACAGCTATATCGCTTAATTTCAAGACAGTATAAATTTAACATTCATAGTATAGTTATGAAATCTCTTTATAGCAGAGTTTACCATCGTTTGAATACGTATAAGAATTTGAGTAACTTTGAGTATATCTAATATTTATATGTTTTATGAAGAAACACATCATTTTATTACTGATATTGATTGTAAACTCACTGTTACCCATTCAAGCACGCATAATTCAAAAAATCAAGATGGAACAGGGTTTATCAAGTAATTATGTTACTGGAATAGCACAGGATAAACAAGGGATAATGTGGTTTACTACCATTAGCGGGTTAAACCGTTTTGACGGTAACAGATTTAAGGTATTTAGTAAATCGGGAAGAAATTCATTAAACGGAAATGGATTAAATGTGGTTTTTTCGGATTTAAATAACAATATGATCTGGATTGGCAATTCAAGAACAGGTCTAAATTCATTCAATTGCTTAACGTCTCAATTTACCAGTTATCGAAATAATCCTAAAGATAAAAGCAGTATTTGCAACGATGGTATTACAGATATTACTAATGGTACTGATGCAAATCTTTGGATTGCAACATATAGCGGGGGAGTAGATCGTTTGAATAAAAACACTCGGAAGTTTGAACATTTTGATAAATCGACTGTAAAAGGATTAGTCAGTAATATGTGTTGGAATATCTGTGATGATCATCAGGGTAATTTATACGTTGCTCACGTCATGGATGGTATGAGCATTATCAATATAAAAGATAAGATTGCCCGAAATTACAGGAATAATCCCAACGACCCCACCAGTATTCCAGATAATAATGTGTTTGTAGTCTATAAAGATAGCTACAATAACATATGGGTGGGCACCAAAAATGGATTAGCGCTTTTTAATCCAATTGATGAAACGTTTATTGTATTTCGGAGTATTCCGGGCAATAAAAATTCATTATCAAGTAATAT
>JAUZOF010000008.1 GCA_030706585.1 Bacteroidota bacterium | reverse complement strand
GAAGTCTGTCGGTTCAATCGCAATGGTAGTATCCAGGGAACTTCCGCGCTTTATTTGCTCCTGTTTTCCTGCCAGATTACGAATAAGATAGTCTTTCACAACCCAATGATGAAGAGTATCGTATTTTATTGAAGTCGCAGTAAGTCTCGATTTCAGCGTTTTCCCATCAAAGCGTTCCAGGGAAAAACTAGAACCGGTCTTTGTGGGTTTATCGTAACTATCAAAATGGGCTATGACATTACTATCCACTTTTAGCTGAATATTGTGAGCAAAATCTACTCCTTTATTCTTTATATAAGTATTTTGAAATTTAATCCGTTTAACATTGGCCGGAGGGATAATAAAAGAACTGAGCAGCAAATTGACCACAGCAATTACCAAAGCTGAAAACATATAGGGACGCATCAGCCGGTTCAGGCTCATCCCACTCGATAACATCGCGATAACCTCTGAATTATCCGCCAATTTGGAGGTAAAGAAGATAACCGCAATAAAGGTAAACAACGGGCTAAAGAGATTAGAGAAATAGGGAATAAAATTGAGATAGTAATCAATAATGATTGCTTTTGCCGGAGCTTCATTTTCAATCAGCTTATCAATCTTCTCATTCAGGTCAAATACAACTCCTAACACAACTATCAAACCAATGGAAAACACATAAGTCCCCAAAAACTTCTTGATAATGTAAATATCTATTCTCTTAAACATCCTTACTCAGTTTACAGACGTGTGGACACTCTTTTTACCATTTCTCTTTTCCATTCGGCAAAATCCCCGGCTAATATATGACGACGGGCTTCCTGTGTCAACCACACATAAAATGCAAGGTTGTGGATTGATGCAATTTGCAGGGCAAGCAGTTCATTGCTCACAAAAAGGTGACGCAGATAGGCTTTCGAATAGAGACGATCCACCTCCGAAGCGCCATCAATGTCAATGGGTGAAAAATCGTCCGCCCACTTCTTATTCTTCATGTTCATGATGCCATCTTTGGTAAATAGCATGCCATTACGGCCATTACGGGTCGGCATCACACAATCAAACATATCCACGCCACGTTCAATCGCTTCCAGGATATTTGCCGGTGTACCAACTCCCATCAGATAACGGGGTTTATCGGTTGGCAGAATTTCATTCACCACCTCAATCATTTCATACATTTTCTCAGTCGGCTCTCCTACAGCCAATCCGCCGATGGCATTTCCGTCGCAACCTTTTTCGGCAATATATTCAGCTGCCCGACGACGCAAATCCGGATAGACACATCCCTGCACAATCGGGAAGAAAGTCTGGTTGTAGCCGTATTTACCTTCCGTTTCGCTAAAGCGCTTCAAACCGCGGTCCAACCAACGCTGAGTCAACTCCAATGATTTTTTTGCATAATTGTAATCGGAATCACCCGGAGGGCATTCATCAAATGCCATTGTAATATCCGCGCCAATAATCCGCTGAATATCCACCACATTCTCAGGGGTAAAGAAATGCTTCGAACCGTCAATGTGCGAACGAAACTCTGCACCTTCTTCTTTCAATTTACGGATTGCAGAAAGGGAAAACACCTGAAAGCCGCCGCTATCGGTCAGAATCGGACGATCCCATCCGTTGAATTTGTGCAGTCCACCGGCTTTTTCCAGAATATCGAGTCCCGGACGAAGATAAAGGTGATAGGTATTTCCCAATATAATCTGGGCATTGATATCGTTTTTCAACTCCTGAATATGAACCGCTTTCACTGAGGCAACGGTTCCCACCGGCATAAAAATCGGGGTAAGAATGGTACCGTGATCAGTCGTAATCTCGCCTGCGCGGGCATTGGTTTTGGAGTCGGTGTGGTGTAGTTTGAAATCCATTGAAGAAAGAGAGACCCCACCCTAACCCACCCCGAAGGGGAGGGAATAGTGCGGTGCTGTATTTTGTGATAAATTTTGATACTTAAGTTCTTTCACCCCCTCCTTCGGAGGGGGCAGGGGAGGTTTTACTCCATCAGTTTGCGGTAACGGACACGTTTCGGTTCAACGTTGCCCAAGCGCATTTTCTTGTTTTCTTCGTATTCGGTATAGCTTCCTTCGAAGTAGAATACTTCCGAATTGCCTTCAAAAGCCAGAATGTGTGTACAGATACGGTCGAGGAACCAACGGTCGTGGGAAATCACTACTGCACATCCGGCGAAATTTTCAAGACCTTCCTCCAATGCACGAAGTGTATTCACGTCAATATCATTGGTTGGCTCATCCAGAAGTAAAACGTTACCTTCCTCTTTCAGGGCAATGGCTAAGTGCAAACGGTTACGCTCACCACCGGAAAGTACACTACAGAGTTTTTCCTGATCAGCACCGGTGAAGTTGAAACGCGACAAATATGCTCGTGCATTCAGTTCGCGCCCACCCAGTTTAATCGTTTCCTGCCCGCCGGAAATTACCTGATAGACGGTTTTCTGCGGATCAATATCTTTGTGTGACTGGTCAACATATGAGATTTTCACAGTCTCACCTACATCAAAAGTTCCCTTATCTGCTTTTTCCAACTCCATAATCAGTCGAAACAATGTGGTTTTACCGGCACCATTCGGTCCGATAATACCCACAATACCATTCGGAGGTAACATGAAGTTCAGGTTGTCAAACAGCAACTTCTCACCAAAAGCTTTGGAAACATCAGTGGCTTCAATTACCTTATTTCCCAGACGAGGGCCGTTAGGAATATATATTTCGAGTTTCTCTTCGTGCTCTTTCTGATCTTCGTTAAGCAGTTTATCATATGCGTTCAGACGGGCCTTACCTTTGGCATGACGGGCTTTGGGAGACATGCGCACCCATTCCAACTCGTGTTCAAGAGTTTTACGACGCTTGCTGGCTGTCTTTTCCTCCTGTTCCATGCGTTTGGTCTTTTGTTCCAACCAGGAAGTATAGTTTCCTTTCCAGGGAATTCCTTCACCACGATCCAGCTCCAGAATCCATCCTGCCACATGGTCAAGGAAGTAACGGTCGTGCGTAATTGCAATAACCGTTCCCTGATATTGTTGCAAGTGCTGCTCCAACCAGTCGATAGACTCAGCATCAAGGTGGTTGGTAGGCTCATCAAGCAACAGAATATCTGGTTGTTGAAGCAATAGTCGACACAGAGCCACACGGCGGCGCTCACCTCCTGACAGGAATTTCACCTGTTGGTCTTCCGGCGGACAACGAAGCGCATCCATCGCACGCTCCAGTTTGTTATCGAGATTCCATGCATCGGTTGCGTCAATTTTATCCTGCAATTCAGCCTGACGGGCAAACAAAGCATCCATTTTATCGGCATCTTCGTAATACTCCGGCAAACCGAATTTTTCATTGATTTCTTCGTATTCCTTCAGGGTATCCACAATTTCCTGAACCCCTTCCTGAACAATTTCTTTTACCGTTTTCTCATCATCCAGATGCGGTTCCTGCTCCAGGTAACCGACTGAATAACCGGGTGAAAATACTACTTCACCCTGATATGATTTTTCAATTCCGGCGATAATCTTCAACAGAGTCGATTTACCGGAACCGTTCAAACCGATGATACCGATTTTGGCACCATAGAAAAAGGATAGGTAAATATTCTTCAAAACCTGTTTCTGGGGAGGAAAAGTCTTGCTCACCCCTACCATCGAAAAAATGACTTTCTTATCGTCTGACATATAATGAATTAGATTTAATTATTTCTAAATAGGATATTGTCGTAAAAAATGAATCGCAAAGATAGGGATTTTCCCCGAATTTAACTATTCCCGGAAGCCTTCCCATACGGATAAAACAACTCCCGGAATCTGATTCTTCAATTCAAATTCCGGGAGCTAAAAACTTCAAATTAAATATGGCTTATCTGAACGTAAAAAGATAATTCATCACAAAGTTCCAGATCGTCACTACCCCTACTGCAATCAGCTTGGACAGATAAAAATTAAACTTCAACTTATCCGTAAGCAGATAGATAATCAGGTTATTAATCCCCAGTCCGGCTATTGAAATGGAGAAAAACGAAAAATATTCAGTGACGATATGGCTGTTTTGGCTGTGAAAAGTCCAGAATCGGTTGAAGAAGTAATTGGAGGTTGCGGCCAAAACAAAGCCGGATGAATTTGCCACATACTTATTCAGGCGAACTTTCTCCTTCAAGAACCAGGTAGTACCAAAATCGACAAAGAGTCCGGAAAAACCTACCACACAGAACTTTATAAATTTATATATCAACAGTTTATCTATCATTGCTTAAATAGTTACCTTATAAAAACGTCCGTTCAGCGCAGAACTCAGAGAAGTAGTCAATGTTACCCCGAGGCTATATTCGCCATGAGGAACATTCGGAATCCGAACCAGCATATAGCGATGAATGGTCTCCCCGGAACGAATTTTTTTGATTGGAGCCAAGAGCTTCACGGGGGTCAGTATAACGTTCTTCTTTTGAATTAAAGCCATTTGGACTTTCACGGGGAATTGATGATGGCGGAAGTTGATATCGTAGTTATACATATTGGCAAACGTACAATCAAGAATCAGCAGCCTCCCCATTTGAACATCATTTTTCTTCAGGGCAAAATCAATCTTAACGCGATTAACCGTCTGTAAGCTGTCAGTCTTGAATCCGTCAAACTCAACACCGTTAATATTATAGTGCTGGGATTTACCGGGAACATTGGCACAAATGAAAGCCGGCTTGTTATTCCACTCTTTTTCAAACTGGTAAATATCAAATTGCGACTGACGGGAATCCAACGAACTGATAACTGTTGCCTGTTTGCGCGTATAGAAAATATATTCCGATGGATTCTGGAATGAACCGGTAAAAATCACCGGTAAATCACCGGCAACGGATTCGATGGCTTTTACCTTTTTCTCCTTGTCTCCAAATCCTGTTTTAGGAGGTAACAGGTTGGTCGCCAAGGCCACCCGTGCAATAAACAGCAATACAAGTGAAGGCAAAATCACCTTATAGATATACTTATTCAAACCTGCATTTTCCTGAGATTTTCTATAAAGCAAGATAATCATCGGAATCACACTGGCAATGGTCCAATGCGGCTCCACATGCCCCCGCATTCCCATTATCCAGAAAAATGCAATAAAACCGACTATCATGAAAAAGAGAGCTCGCTCAAACAAATCGGCAGGACGGAATTTTATCAAAACAAAAACAACCGCTCCCAATACAAAAGGATTAAAAACAGCCAGCTGATTTGGCAAATATTCCAATAAGAATCGCCACTGGAAGCCACCCGCACGACCAATCAGATGATATTGAAAGCTTGGGAAATGATTATCAATTTGCCAGTATATATGAGGGAAAACTAAAAGCAAAGCAACTCCGATTGAAGCCCACGCTTTTCCTCTCCAGAGCAGCTTCAGGTTAGACAACAGCACCAAACCCACTACCAAAGAAGCCTGATATTTACTATACACCAATCCGGCAATAGCGATTCCCAGAAAAATGACCAGGTTCCATGATTTATCATTCAGAAATTGCTTATAAAGAAACAGGAACAATGCTGTAAAAAAGAGCAGTGGTGCATCCGGAGTGGTTATAAACCCGTAAGCTGCAAACATAAAAGGCGCTGCTGACAAAATAAAAAACAGCGTAACCTTCTTATTGTCTGCTTTTTCATCATCTATCAAGCGCCAGGTCAGCATCAGCGTAAATAACTGCAACACAACCGTCATGAAACGGACACCCAGATTTCCGGAGAAAAACAGAGAGCTTATCTTTATTAACACGGCTACCATCGGTGGATGGTCAAAATAGCCCCACGCCATGTGTTGCGCGTAAAGTGCATAATAAGCTTCGTCACTATGCAGATTGGTAAAAATCGACTGCAAGAGGTTTATCACAAACCACGCGCCTAAAAAATAGTATAATCTCTTTGTAAATGCTGTTACTTGCATAAGTTAAGGACATTTATCTGAACCAACTAGCCCAGAGGTAACGATATTTCTTTTCAGGTGTTTTTTTAATATTGCCCAGAGTATAGTTTACGCTTAATCCCTGCTCATGATACATCGTGTGCTCGGCAAAATGCAACGAATAGGTAAAACGAACTTTTACCACATCGGTATGCAGGAAGTTGATATAACCATCCAATCGGTCGTAGCTTTTTGCCTGATAAATCGGGTCACCCCAATAGAGCAGATTACCGGTAGCACTACCGTACTGATTGTGATAATACATCTGGCCATGACCGGCATAGAAGGTATTGAATATCCCAAGACCACGGTATTCCACACGCGCTTCTGAAAGAAATCCTTTTTGTTTGTGCCAACCGTCATTGTCAGCACGGGCTCGTTCAAGTCCGACTGCATAACCGGCATTCAGCTCGAGTTTCTCAAAGTCCGCTTTTTCTGCTAAATCCACGCCCAACGAAGTCAGCATCATGCCATTGTCGTGTAGGGCTTCCGGCTCAGTCGGATGAATAACTCCGGCATAGTGATACATATACCCAAAATGCTGACCGTAGAATATTCCTGAAGCAAGCTTACCTGACCAACCCATGATAAATGCCTCGTGACGTTTCGTTGTCTGACGGCTGGTCCAATCGAGCCACACATTGGCATAACTATTCTTTTTGGAAAATTCCCAAAAGAGGCCGGTAATTGTCGGACGATAGAAAGTTATCGAATCCTGGAAGAAAATGCGCGGATATCTGTCAACCGCCATTTTACGGGGAAATGCCCCCATGTAAAAGCGGAAAGGTTTGTATTCAAAAGCATAATAGGCAATCGGATTGCTGTAATCCACGACTTTGTCGCTGCCAAATTCATGTAACAAATCGGCACCGACTCGCACATGATGGACGGAATCCCATCCGAGTCCTATCTCTGGAGCCACATGGACACCCGACATGGTTTGTGGCATTTGGTATTTGGAAAAACCAAACTCCGTATTATCAAAGAAATCATATAGATTGGCCTGCCATTCAGTTTTTTGGGCGAATGCACCGGCTGAAATCAGCCAAATCAGAAGGAGCGGAAATAATCGTTTCATAGTGGGTAATCATTGTTTGAGGAGGAGTAAATCCACGCAAAAATACGAACAAATGCCTGAACATGTGCAGACTAATATCATTTTAGAAAAACGCCATTCAGCAAAAAGAGGCAACCTGTCTGTCCAGATTACCTCTTATGCAATTCGGGAAAGGAATCAGGCTTTCGCTTTGTTCTTTCCGTTTTTCTTTATTCCATTGTAAACAAGATATATAATAAAAATAGCACCCAATACTACCAACCCTAATGTCAGCTGATGGTAATATTGCTCCAGTTTGTCTTTTTGGCCAAAAGCCAACCAGCCTAAAGCAGCCAGACAAACATTCCACAATCCGGCTCCTAATGTGGTGTAGAAGATAAATTTCTTCACGTTCATTTTGGCCAAACCGGCAGGAATGGAAATCAGGTGGCGAATACCCGGAATCAAACGCCCGATAAAGGTCGAGCTGTTTCCGTTTTTGATAAAATATTGCTCGGCATGCTCCACTTTTTTCTGATTCACCAGAAAGAGATGCCCCAAATGAGAGTTAGCAAACCGGTAAACGATAATGCGTCCCACATAACGGGATACAAAGTAGTTAATCGAAGCCCCCAGCAACGCACCAAACGTACCGCAAAGAATGATGCCGGCAATGTGCATCTGTCCCGAATCCAGCGCCTTATATACCGCCGGTGGAATAACCAGTTCCGAAGGCAAAGGGATTACAGTACTCTCAATCATCATGAGCAGGGTAATGGTAAAATAGTTGATATTTTCCATATACCAGTGGATTATCTGGTCGTAGAAGTGCATGGTTATCAGTTGTTATTTAATAAGTTATCAATATTCTTTATATACTCGTCTGTCAATTGATACTCCTGTAGGAGGTATTCATTTGACAGCATTTCAGCATTTGAAGGATCATCTATTGCGGCATCGAGCAGCAACTTGTACTCTACAGTCGATTTATAATCGTGGGTCAGGTAAAAAAGCTTCACCATTTTCAGCAATGAGACAGCATCAGTTGTATTTTGCTCATAGCTTTTACGATAGAATTCCAGCGACTTCGTCCAGTTTTCCTCCTGCTCATAAATATAACCAAGAGGGAAATATAGCTTGTAGAAATCAGGCTCACGTTCGTAAAGATCCAGCAGAATCTGTTTGGCTTCGGTATAATCGTTACGCTCGGTCAACAAATCAGCCTTCACCACCAGAAAATCCGGATTGGTGGGGTCTATATTCAACGCCTCATTGATACTGTCATAGGCTTTGGAGACATCCTTAAGTCCAATGAAGCAGATAGATTGTTGGTAGTAGCCGTCAGCACTATCCGGATGATCACGAATGATTCGTTCTGCCACTTTCAGGGCATTTTCATAACGTTTCAGCTCAAGAAAACACTGAATCACGACAATCAGGAAGGCCGAATTGGCCGACTCAAAATCCACGCATTCATCAAACGCTTCTGCCGCTGCGTCCGAATTGCCATTCTCGTAAAGACAAACGGCGCGCATCATCTTCACCTCTTCGTTATCATCGTCAATCGCCAGGGCAAAATCGCACGCTTCGATAGCTTTGTCCAATTGGTTCATCGAACCATAAGCACGAATCAGGCTAATCCAGTCGGAAATCTCATACGGATTGGCATCCAGAAGTTGATTGAGCGCTTCCACCATCAGCTCAAACTGCTCGCTGTCACCATAGGTAAAAGCTAATTCGCGGATCAGGTCACTGTTATCTGGGAACACCTCTAGGCCTTTTTTCAGATAAGAGATGGCGAGGTCAAAATATTCGTTATTGGCAAATACATCCGACACATCGAGGTACAGCGTGAAATCGGGTTTAGATTCCAGAATCACCTGGTCCACGATAACCAGCGATTCATCCAGCTTTTTGTTAGCCAGATAAATATCGGCTTTGATCAGTAATGCTTGCGCACTGGTGATATGCAAGCTCTCTATCAACTGCAGAGCTTCCTCCTGTTTTTCAATACACAAAAGGTATAGAGCTTTTTTTACCATAAGCTCATTGCTGCCGGGATGGATGGCCAGGCCGTTGCACACGGCTTCGTAAGCCAGCTGATACTGCTCCTCCAGTTCGTAGTAGAAGGCAATATCCTCAAACTCGTCTGTATCAAAGTAAATGCTGGCTCCTTTGGCCAGCATTTCCTCATATCGTTTTACTAATTCCGGTGTTTTACTATTACTCATCCGGTGTTATTCTTTTCCTTTTACTTTACCCCAGGTATCTTTCAACGAAACGGTACGGTTAAATACTAGTTTGCCGGGCTGAGAATCTTTGTCCACATTAAAATAGCCGATGCGCTGAAACTGGAAGCGGTCACCGGGTTGCGCTTTTTCAGCGTAGGGTTCGATGCGACAATTGGTCAGCACTTTCAGTGAATCGGGATTCAGCAGTTCACGGAAATCTTTCTCCGTCTCTTCCGCCGGATTTTCCACATTGAAAAGGCGATCGTAGATGCGCACTTCTGCCGGAATACTCTTCACGGCTGACACCCAGTGAAGCGTGCCTTTAACCTTACGGTCAGCTTCGGGCATACCGCTACGGGTTTGCGGGTCGTATTCGCAGTAGATCTCTTCAACTTCTCCGGTCTCTTCGTTTTTCTTGCATCCGGTACACTTCACGATGTAAGCGCTTTTCAGGCGAACCTCATTGCCCGGTGTCATGCGGAAATATTTCTTCGGTGGATTCTCCATAAAGTCATCGCGCTCGATGTAAAGTTCGCGGGTAAACGGAATTTCGTGTACCGGGCTCTCTTCGTGCAATTCCGGATTATCAATCGCTTCCATCATTTCCACTTTATCTTCCGGATAGTTGGTAATGATCAGTTTTACCGGGTCGATTACGGCGGAGATACGTGTTGCAATCTGGTTCAGATGCTCGCGCACGCTGTGCTCCAGCAGCGAAACGTCAATCATGCCATCCACTTTAGTGTAGCCGATTTTCCGGATAAAGCTTTTGATGGACTCAGCCGTAAATCCACGGCGGCGAAGACCGCAAAGCGTCGGCATACGCGGGTCATCCCAGCCTTTTACCAAACCTTCCTGTACCAGTTGGAGCAATTTACGCTTACTCATCACGGTGTAAGTCAGGTTCAGTCGGTTAAACTCGATCTGACGCGGGCGGTAATCGTTATCTTTATTTTTCAGTTGAGTAACAAACCAGTCGTAGAGCGGACGGTGTACTTCAAATTCGAGCGTACACAGCGAGTGAGTGATTCCTTCGAAGAAGTCACACTGACCGTGCGCGAAGTCGTACATCGGATATACTTTCCACACCTCTCCGGTGCGGTGGTGCGGGTATTTGATAATGCGGTAAATGATTGGGTCGCGGAAGTGCATATTCGGCGAACTCATATCGATTTTCGCACGAAGCACACGACTGCCTTCTTCAAATTCTCCCTGATTCATACGGGTAAAAAGGTCAAGGTTCTCCTCTACCGAACGGCTGCGGAATGGACTGTCAGTACCCGGCTGAGTCGGAGTACCTTTCTGTTTGCTGATTTCCTCTGCCGGTTGGTCATCTACATAAGCCAGACCCGATTTTATCAGTTGATTGGCAAAATCAAAAAGTTTGCCAAAATAATCCGAGGCATAGAAGAGGCGATCTTCCCAATCGAATCCCAACCAGTGAATGTCCTCCATGATAGAGTCAACGTATTCTACATCCTCTTTAGTCGGGTTGGTATCGTCAAAGCGGAGGTTGCATTTTCCTCCGTATTGCTGGGCAATGCCAAAATCAAGACAGATTGCTTTTGCGTGGCCGATATGCAGATAGCCATTTGGCTCGGGCGGGAAACGTGTATGTACCCTGTTACCGTTCTTTCCTTCTTTTAAATCACTTTCTACGAAAGCTTCAATAAAGTTCAGACTTCGTTTGCCTGTTTCGTCTTCAATAATTGACATGCCTGTTATATTTAATATTTCCTTAATGCGAATAGAATCGCAAAAATAGTGATTTTTTACGGCCGAGAATCATCAAAATATCAATATCGGGTAAAATTTGCGACCTGAAAAGGCAATATCGATCATATTGCAGAAAATTCGGAGATAGAAAATTTATGGGAATAGGGAGAACCTCCTCATAAATGTGGGGAGAGTGTCGAGTATTAAACCTATCTCCTGCCCTTCTTCCATTCCCGTAAAAAGGGTTTGGAAGCTACTTTTGCTTTGGTTTTATCAAAAGTGGCAGGCTTGTTTCTCTCCTTATTATTAGGGGATACGGCTGCACTCTGTCCGTAGAGCTTATCAATCAGATCCGGTCGGTTTATCCTCCGCAATGAGCCGACAATCTGCTGGCGGTACTCCGGTTGGTACCAGAAGAAATATTGACGTTGCGCCAGTTTCTCATCCTTGCTATGGGCGGTAAAGACCTTTTCGAGAGTATAGGGATGATAGCCGGTGTAAAACATCTCCGTGGCCAGCGTCATTGGTGTCGGGGTGAAGTCCTGCACCTGTTCGAGGTGGAAATTCAGCTTGCGGGTCTGCGCGGCAAGCTCGGCCATATCCGGTTCACCACAACCGGGATGACTGGAGATGAAGTAAGGAATCAGTTGCTGACGAAGCATCTTTTCATCATTAATCCGGTCAAACAGCCGCTTGAATTCCTCAAACAACCTGAACGATGGTTTTCGCATCATCTTCAACACGTTATCGGAAGTATGCTCCGGTGCTACTTTCAGTCGGCCGGAAACGTGATTGGCAATCAACTCCTCCGTATATTGACGGGCTGCATTATTAATCGCCTCGTCTTTGTCCCGGTGTAGCAACAGGTCATAGCGCACTCCGCTGCCGATAAATGACTTTTTCATCCCCGGCAAAACATCAACAGCCTTGTAAATATCCAGTAACGGACGGTGGTCCGTATTCAGGTTTTTACAAATGACGGGCGAGATACACGATGGCTTCCGGCACTTTCTGCAAATATTCAAGTCTTTGCCCTGCATTCGATACATATTGGCAGATGGACCACCCAGGTCGCTGAGGTAACCTTTGAAGTCCTCCATTTGGGTGACCTTTTTCACCTCATTAATGATTGAATCTTTTGAGCGTGATGCAATTGCCTTACCCTGATGCGCCGAGATGGTGCAAAATGCACAACCGCCAAAGCAGCCACGGTGCAGATTGACAGAGAATTTAATCATCTCGTAAGCGGGTATCGTCTTACCCTTGTATTTCGGATGAGGCAATCGTGTATAAGGCAAATCAAATGAGGCATCAATCTCCGTAGATGTCATTGTCGGGTAAGGAGGATTGACTACTACGGTCTGTTTGCCAATGCGTTGCAATATGCGCTTGGGTTCGCCCGCATTGGACTCTTCTTCGATATGACGGAAGTTCTTTGCCTGTTTGAGCTTGTCTTTCAGGCATTCTTCATGGGGAAACAGCTCGATATCTTCATCATTCTTAATTCTTAATTCTTCATTATTGACCAAATAAGCCGTTTGCTGAAGATCCCTGATTTGGGAAAATGACTCCCCGTTATTAAGCCGTGCCAACAGTTCGCGAAGAGGCTGCTCACCCATTCCGTCCACCAGCAAATCTGCTTTGCAATCTGCCAGAATAGAAGGGCGCAGTCTGTCTTCCCAGTAATCATAGTGAGATAAGCGACGTAATGAAGCCTCAATGCCACCAATCATAATTGGCACATCGGGGTAAATCTCTTTCAGGATATTGCTATAAACGATCGTTGGCATATCAGGGCGCATACCCGGCTTGCCATCGGGCGTATAGGCATCATCAGAGCGTAAACGCTTATTGGCAGTATAGTGATTGACCATGGAATCCATACATCCGGCAGAGATACCGAAGAAAAGATTCGGGCGTCCCAGCTTTTTGAAGTCACGCAGGTCATCGCGCCAGTTGGGTTGCGGTACAATGGCCACGCGCAAGCCCTCCGACTCAAGGATACGTCCCACTACGGCAATGCCAAAAGAGGGATGATCCACGTAAGCGTCACCCGAGAAAAGAATGACATCCACCGAATCCCATCCTCTCAGTTCCATCTCTTTTTTCGTTGTCGGAAGCCATTGCTTCAGGTCGTATGTGCGCATTTGAAATCTGTTTTTTTCTGAATTGTTGTATTTTGAAAGATAGCCTTTATCTATCAAATAAGCTAACAAAATTACGCAAAAGTACGGATAATCAAAAGTATGGGGTTATGACGGATAAATAAGCCCGGCGATATACAATGAAAATGATTAACTTTGAGAGACTTCTGAAATCATCGAATAACCGGAAATAGCAGACACAACAAATCAAACATATTTGCAGTTATAACAATGGGCAAAAGCCCAATATCAATATTACTTTTATCAAAGCACAGAAATTCAATAGATTATGAAACATTCAGCGATAAACTTCATTCTGATACTCTGCCTGTTCGGTGCCATGTCATGCACAAATAAGGAGGAGCACCAACCCGCAAAAGAGCTGCGACACCTCCCATTTGATCCAAAATCACTGATTCTCAAAGAAAACAGTGACGCGAAAAAGCTTCGGGGACAAGTGCTCTATATTCCGGTTTACTCCAATGTTCCCTACCACAAGCAATCCAAGCAATTTGATCTGAGCGCCTTTGTGGCTATTCACAATACGGACCTGAATCATCCGATCCGGATTACCAAAGTCTTGTTTTTCAACAATGACGGAAAACTGGTGGCAAACTATTTACCTAAACCGGTCAATGTACAACCATTAGGTTCTACAAATTATTTTATACCGGAAAAGGATCAGAGCGGCACCGGCGCTAACTTCCTTGTTGAATGGATGTCTGATATTCCGGTAAATGAACCTCTTATTGAGTCTGTTATGCTTGGTCTCACACATGGGCAGGGGGTATCATTTTCGAGCACAGGCAAAGTAATACGGGAGATGAAATAACATCATTAATTCTATGTCAAGCCACAGAGACTTTATCGTCTGTGGCTTTTTTGTTATCCGAAAATCCATCATTGCACTGATTGATGCAACGAAAACATATCCATTTTGACAGACTTCACTTCAATCTACGCAAAAATGTCATACTTCTCCCCCATGGCACTCTATTTGATAAATAGTAACCGGTTTTCGAACCTGACATTTAATCAAATCATAAAAAGATAAAGACAATGGCTACACAAAAAGGAAACATTGGGGTAACTACCGACAACATTTTCCCCGTCATCAAGAAATTTTTGTACAGTGATCACGAGATTTTCCTCCGCGAGTTGGTTTCAAATGCTGTGGATGCTTCTCAGAAACTGAAAACGCTCTCCTCTGTAGGCGAATTCAAAGGAGAACTTGGGGAACTGAAAGTTAGTGTCAGCATTGACAAAGATAAAGGTACGTTGACGGTTTCTGACCGCGGTATCGGGATGACCGAGGAGGAGATCAACAAATACATCAACCAGATCGCCTTTTCGGGAGCTGAAGAATTCCTGGATAAATACAAAAACGATGCGGCTGCCATCATCGGACACTTCGGTCTTGGTTTCTACTCCTCGTTTATGGTGGCTAAAAAGGTGGAAATCGTTACCCAATCCCACAAAGAGGGTGCTCAGGCCATGAAATGGAGCTGCGAGGGCAATCCGGAATATGTGCTTGAAGCAACTACCCGCAACGACCGCGGAACCGATATCATCCTGTACATCGACGACGAAAACAAAGAGTTCCTCGAAGATTCCCGCATCGAAGGGCTTTTGAAGAAATACTGCAAATTCCTGCCTGTTGCCGTTGTGTTCGGTAAAGAGCAAGAGTGGAAAGACGGCAAATACGTTGACACTGACAAAGACAAACAGATCAACGATGTCGCTCCGGCATGGACCAAAAAGCCGAGCGAACTGAAAGAAGAGGATTACAAGAAATTCTACCGCGATCTTTATCCGATGTCGGAAGAACCATTGTTCTGGATTCACCTGAACGTGGATTATCCGTTCAACCTGACCGGTATTCTCTATTTCCCGAAAATCAAGGCAAACATCGAGCCTACCCGCAATAAAATACAGCTTTACTGCAACCAGGTTTTTGTAACGGACTCTGTAGAAGGGATTGTTCCGGAATTCCTTACATTACTTCACGGTGTGATTGACTCACCGGATATCCCATTGAACGTTTCACGTTCTTACCTGCAAAGTGATTCGAATGTCAAAAAGATCTCGAACCACATCACTAAGAAGGTTTCTGACCGCTTGCAGGAGATCTTCAAAGAAGACCGCAAACAGTACGAAGAGAAATGGGACAGCCTGAAAGTATTTGTTGAATACGGAATGCTCACCGAAGAGAAATTCTACGAACGTGCTGAGAAATTCGCATTGCTGAAGAATACAGAAGGCCAATGTTTCACCTTCGAAGAATACAAAACGTTGATTGGTGAAAGCCAAAAAGATAAAGACGATCAGTTGATTTATCTTTACACCACTGATAAAGAACACCAATACAGCTATATCGATGCTGCACGTACCAAAGGGTATGATGTATTGCTGATGGACGGTCCGCTCGATGTTCACTTCCTGGGCAAACTGGAACAGAAGTTCGAAAAGAGCCAATTCGTGCGTGTTGACTCAGACGTGGTGGACAACCTGATCAAAAAAGAAAACAAGAACAAGGTAACGCTCTCAGAAAATGAGCGCGAAGCGATGCAGCAGGTATTCAGCTCTCAACTGCCTAAAGATGAAAAAAGAGACTTCATCGTAGCATTTGAAGCTTTAGGAGCGGATAACCAGCCGGTAATCATTACCCAAAGCGAGTATCTGCGCCGTATGAAAGAGATGTCGGCAATGCAGGGCGGTATGAGCTTCTATGGCGAACTGCCTGATAGCTACAACTTAGTGCTGAACACGGATCATGCTCTCTTCAAACGCGTAATCAGTGAGCAACACAGCTCATGCAGCGATACGCTTTCTCCGGTCATTACAGAACTGGAAAGCGCTAAAAGCAAAAAAGCAGAGCTGAAAAAGAAACACGAAAAACTGAAAGCTGACGAGATTCCTTCGGCTGAA
The DNA here is from genome assembly GCA_030706585.1 of Bacteroidota bacterium. Classification (GTDB taxonomy): domain Bacteria; phylum Bacteroidota; class Bacteroidia; order Bacteroidales; family UBA7332; genus CAXXIC01. Next base: position 12,921 of record JAUZOF010000008.1, on the reverse strand, counting down.
AAAGAAGAGGTTGAAGCAATTGAGAAACAAGTAAGTAGTCTGGAAACCCAACGAAATGAAATCCTTGCAAAATATGCAGGTGAAAACAAGTTGGTACGCCAGATGATCGATATCGCCCTGCTTTCAAACGGTATGCTGAAAGGCGAATCCCTGAGCAACTTTATCAAACGTAGCGTGGAATTACTTTAATTGCCATAGCATCAAATCACATCACAACGGTGGCAGATCTCTATTGATCTGCCACCGTTTTTTTTATTCCCCCAAAACCAAGACTTGAAGTTACGACAGTTCAACTACGTCTATCAATCTGAATCCGAAAATGCCACCTCCCCTCCTTCGGCGAGGTCGGAGGAGGTCGTATTTTTTTCTCCATTTAACCTTTTCCGTTTTCCCGCATCAAAAGAACAGTGAATCATTCCAATTATTTATTCATTCAATTTATACAGTTATGAAAACAAAATTAGTATCCTTACTCATGATGGCCATGATGGCCTTCGGAGTAGTAGCACAACCGCCCAGGGACAAAGCGTTATCTCCGGAACAGCGGGCATCTAAACAAGCAGAAATGCTGCAAAAAAGGTTGAAACTGACGGACGATCAGATGAAAAAGGTGACCGACATCAACATGAAGTATGCGCAGAAGATGGAAGAGCTTCGCAAGGAAATGATGAAGGCCAGCGAATACAAGTATAAAAAAGATCAGGAAATGGAAAAGGTATTGACTCCGGAGCAATTCCGTGAATACCTTACCCTTAAAGATAAGATGCGCAACCGTAACATGGAAATGCGTAAACATAAAATAGAGAAACCACTAAAAGAAAAAGCTCCTGAAAATCAAGAAAAATAAATATCCCGAAATGAAACTGCCTCAAATACTCCACAGAAGCATTTGAGGCAGTTTCGTTTTTATTCGGGAAGAGGTTTAATACCATTTGAAAATCTTCAATCCAATAATAAAGGAAACAATACCCGTTACGGATAATACGGCTATCTGTTTCCAAACTTCGAGCAGTCCCGCTCCTTCATTGAAAATACTTCGAACCCCGTCAGCCAGCATGGTCAACGGCAGGTTCTTGATAAATGGTAAAGTCCATTCAGGGAAATGTGTGTAACTGAAGAATATCCCTGACAGCACCATCATCGGTGTCACGACGGCATTGATCAGGCCGTTGCCCACCTCGGTATTCGAAGTATGAGAGGAAATAAGAATGGATATGCCGGAAAAAGCCATATTTCCGGAAATAAACAACAGTGCCAATGCGAATAGATTTCCCTGCACCTGCATATCGAAATAGAGCCAGGCAAACAAGAATAGCAGCGATGCCTCCATCACATTCATGATGAAACGTGCCGAAATCAGGGCGATGAGCAGGTTCGATTTCTTCATCGGCGTGGCCACCATCCGGCGCAGCAACTTCTTCGAGCGGCGTTCAATCAGCGTATAACTTATCCCCCACGAGGTGGACATCATGATGCCCATCGCCAGCAATCCCGGCAACAGGAAGTCAATGTAGCGCGTTCCGGCAAGGGTAAGCGGCTGTATCTCATCCTGATGTGACGAATAGTATTGCGGCCCGTTATTGACCACTCCTTTCACCAACTGATAAAGCAACTGTGCATCGGCATTGGCGGGGTCAAAGTGATAGTAAAGTTTACCTTTGTCGATCAACACTATCAGGCTGACTGTTCCCTTCTTCAACTGCACATTAGCTTCTTCCTGCGTATAAGGATGAAAGGTAAGATTTACATCTCCGAGCTTTGCATTTTTAAGAGGCAAATAGAAGTCTCCGTTTATCTTTGCCGGATAATGCTCGATGATATCCCCGAGGGCAGACTGGTGAATAGAGCTAATCCCCTGAGGCAGAATCAATGCGACCTCTCGATTTATGTCTTTTTTATTGGAAAAGGCAATACCCAGTCCCCACGCCATCAGGATGGGAAAGATAATCCCCCAAAAAAGTACCGCTGGTTCACGGACAATCTCCAGTATGTGGGCCGAAATGAGCCTGTATAATTGATGGTTTGTTATTTTTTGAATCATTACTTCTTTATTTATGTAGGTAGATGGAGTAAAAGTCGTTAGAAGGAGATATTGCCCTCAATCCTTCTCCCGATAGCTATCGGGACCCTCAGTCCCTCTTACTTGGATTACTCGTATAAATGCCTTCCCGTCATATTGATAAACAACTCGTCAAGGTTGCGGGCATCGTTAAACTGACGAAGCAGCTCCGGCAGCGGACCATCGGCCAGGATAGTACCATGGTCCATCATGATGATGCGGTCGCAGAGAAACTCCGCTTCCTCCATGTAGTGGGTGGTCAGGATCAGGGAAGTATTCATCTCCTCTTTGAGATTCTTCAGGATCATCCAGATTTCACGGCGGGCATGCGGGTCAAGGCCGGTAGTCGGTTCGTCAAGCAACAGCACCGACGGTTTATTGAGTACCGCAATACCCAATGCCAGGCGTTGGCGTTGTCCACCGGAAAGGTTATTGACATAGGCTTTTCTCTTTTCCTGAAGGCCGACCAGCTCGATCACCTCCTCTACCCTCGTGGAATTGAGATTGTAAAAGCTGGCAAAGAGTTTTGCCGTTTCCAGGACAGTCAGGCGGTCAATAAACTTAGTTTCCTGCAACGAAAGCCCGATCAGTTGGTGTAACTCCTTTTGGTGCGTTTTCCAGCGTTTACCTGCTATGCGGATATCCCCGTCATCGGGTTGCTGGAGTCCTTCGATCATCTCTACCAAGGTGGTCTTTCCGGCGCCGTTGGGTCCCAACAGGCCTACAAATTCCCCCGGTTTGATGGCGAAACTGACTCCTTTTACGGCGTGTACATCCTTAAAGGACTTTTTCACGCCACTTATTTCTACGATATATTCCATTTGCTTAAAAAAATAGGATATTGCTGCCTTTTTGTAATACGATCACTCCGACAGCCTCATTTCAGAACCAAATATAACCTGATTTGTTCGGAATCTTTCTAATCCATGGCGTTTATTATAGGTTTTTGAGAATCAAATGACAGCAGGGTTAATACCGGACTTCCGCTGATTAGAATTTCCATACCTAATATCCAAAAACAGGGCATGCTACCTAAACAGATGTCACTCTCCGTCAATTACAGAGGCTTCTAACTGCATCATCCAACAAAAATAAATTTAACAATAAACTCAACACATAAAACAGTTTATGTCAAACAAAACAATATCTTTGCATTTAGACAGTTCATCGATGTAGGTAAAATCTGAAAATACCTTTTAGATAAGCCCTGCCTTCAAAATTGCGTTCTTCGTCATTAATTATTTTCCTAAACCGTCTAAGAAGAGGAAATAAAAACAAACGAAGTCCGGTATTCTCAATGTGAGGAGAGGCCGTTGAAATGCGAGGACAATTGGCGTAACCTAGAGGATGACTGGCGAAACCTAGAGAGCGACCGGCGAAACCTAGAGGACGATTGGCGAAACCTAGAGAGCGATTGGCGAAAGCTAGAGAGCGACTGGCGTAACCTAGAGGACGGTCAGCGAAACCTAGAGAGCGACTGGCGAAACCTAGAGGACGATTGGCGAAACCTAGAGAGTGATTGGCGAAACCTAGAGAACGGTCAGCGAAACCTAGAGGATGATTGGCGAAAGCCGCTGGTTACTATTAGAAAACTAAATATACAATGAGCTTAATAAATCCATTTTGTTAACACCAAAAAAATTACTGTTATGAAAGATGCAAAATTCAATTGCAAAACAGAAGAAGTTCCGGCCATTGCCGGTTTTGTCAAAGAGAGTCTGATCAGGGATCTGGTACTCTTCAGGGAATATTCGCCGGAGTTTAGCGAAGAGTTTATTACCCAGCTCAACACGAAACGAAACTACTGTATGGAACTGGAAAGCTCGGGTATCACAACCAAACTATTGAAAGCCCTTACCACTCAACTCCTTGATAAGGAAAAAGCCCTCCGCCCCCAGCTTAATAAGCTCGAGGGATACCTCAATCTGGCCGGAAGCGCGATGGACATCCCGGCAGAAAGCTTCGGTATAAAAGCGGTGCGCGATGCTATCAGCAAGGGTAACGATGAAGGTGTCATTGCCTCCATGCAGACGATACTGAAAAACATCAACCGCAACAAAACGATTCTCTTGGCCAAAGGGCTGAAACAGGAGTTTATCGACTCTCTTTCGGCTGCTGTAACAGAAATCGACCAGCTCAATACTCAACAAAACAGCATGATCAACGAACGCAACAACGCCACTGCCTCCAACATCAAGGATTACAACGAGCTGTGGGATATGCTCTCCACCGTCTTCACCACTGCCCGCTCGCTCTTCCGCGGCGTGGACGACCTCAAGCTGAAGGAATATACCGTTACCGAGTTACTCAAAAGGGTGAATGCCGAAGGTAGTCATTCGAAAGATGATACGGGTGCTGCGGCTCAATGAGAATATCGGAGAAAGGGGACGGCCAGGGGCTGTTCCCTTTTAATAATAGAATTAGTGCGTAAAAAGAGAACCAATGAGATCTATATTTAGGATTGCAGGAATTGTAGTTATAATAGCTTTGACTTTTAAAGCCGGGATGCTTCTGGAAAAGGAATTAAATAGAACCAAGGAAATTGGAAAACCTGCCTATAAGTTAAGAAGCTTGTCTTTTAGCAGTTCTAAATCTAGGCTTTATTTAAAGACAAAAACATGGGGATTAACTGGAGACCATTCAGTTACTGTTCTTTCACTTAACTCAAGTAGGGAATTTTATCCTGATTCAACCAAAGAATTCATCTTCGAAGGAAAAGATATTTTCTATAGACAGACACCTGATTCATTGATCATTTACTATGATTTTTTAAGGTCAAAACCAAAGGTATTTAAAGCTCTCATCAAGCTCAGATTCATCGAGTACAACAATTATAATAGTTTGAACAACGAAGCCTTATTCAGTTTACATAAACTAGATTAGGTCTGACATGAGCTTATATAAAGATTGCATCTATCTATACTTGCATGTTCGCAAATAATACAAAAGACCATTCTCATGAAATCCATAATGAAGTTTCAACGAAAAAAGCCATTTTATCTATCGATAGGTTTGGCTAGTATATTTATTATTTCAATCATTATCATCTCAACAAATGACTTCTACTATAGGAAACATGTTAAATACAAGAACTATAACATAGAATATAAACACTATTTGAAGGGGAAATTATTTCTTTATCCGGGACATTATCTTTACAATAAAGACCTATACATTCGAGCCAATTTTATTTTGGCAAATAGATTACTTGATGAATATCTGAAAACAAAAGATTCTACATTGAAAAATGAGATTTTGAGAATTATAGATAAATATCAACCCTACTATAATGATCAAAGAATTAATAGGATAGATTATGTTATTAAAAACCGGAAAGAAGTATTGGATACTGTGATTCTAATCGACTAAATATCCTCCCCGATTTCCCCGATTTTGTCCAAGTCTAATTAATCGCACTCAGGGGCTAGTTCAAGTCTGAGCGCAGCGGGGACTTGGGCTCAAAACTCTGTCAGTTTTCAAACTGAACATATTCAAAACAGAATTACATCCCTATCTTCACAGTCTGAGACTGCTCTAATTTCCAGCACAAGTTCCCGCTGCGCTCAAACTTGCGCTAGGCATGGACTGCGTGTTATTATTCTTGCGCTAAAAGGGGAAACATTTTCAACTCTTACCTTTATAGAAAATCCAAGAAAGATATTGAGGTAATGTAATCATTATATTGCTCTTCAACCTATAAACAACAAAGGCTGTCTCTCTAGGGGCAGCCTTTTCCATTCCTGACAAAGAGCTCATCGTCGTTATCGGATAGAACTGGTTATCATTCTTTCAGTTTTTAGAGACCTGAAGTGATTGAGCCCAATCGCAAATCATCTTAACCTCTTGCTCTGTAGGGATTCTTTCAGGATGCGCTTTTCTCATCTTCTTTGGAGGCATTACCCCTTTGGAAAGGACTTTGCACATATTATTTGCTTTAGCCGATTGCTTAACAGCCGGGTATTTATTCCACTTCGTAAAATTAAGATGTAGAGTCGCCTTAAAGTTCCCGTGTTCAGAGTGACAACTTATACATGATTTTTGCACAATCCGGACAATCGCTTCGGGGAGTGGCTTACTTCCATTCTCATTTTCTGTAGCTGACTGGGCTGCTACCGGACCAATGATCAAAAAAGAAAAACAAAAAACATTTGCAATGAAAGAAACACTGATTCGCTTTTTCATAATCATATAGATTTTAGTTGATAATAGAAGTTTTTCTATCTGGTATCTTAGATAATACAAGTTAGTCAGGACCCATTTAAGAAGAAAGCGTATTCATTGATAGAATCGGAAATAGTCATAATGCAACAACCCAAGAGAAAAGAAACTAAAAAACGTATCATTGGGAACGAGAACTAAAGGATTGACGCCAGTGTGTAGTTCTCGCATTCAGCGTCTTAGAATAAAACAATAGTGTGGATAGAGTGTTCAACCTCTGTCGGGGCCAGTTAAGAATACGAAAAAGGCTGCCTCATGTGAAGCAGCCTTTCTTTAAGTCCCCCCCCAATTTCTTCCAAGTCAAATTATCGCAGGCAGCACCTAGTTCAAGTCTGAGCGCAGCGGGGACTTGAACTATCCACAGACTACAACTTCATTTGTCTGTATTAATTATAGAAAAGGCTTTCAGCCTAACAAACACAAAAGAGGCAATCCCCACACACCAGGATTGCCTCTTTGCACTTATCAATCAATATTCGGCCGGCATCTTTTCAAGCTCGGCACCAGTAAACACCGGACCGTCCTTGCAGATACAAACCTTGCCCACATAACAGTGACCACACTTTCCTACGCCACATTTCATCCTGTTTTCAAGCGTGGTATATATGTTTTCGGGCGTGAATCCCAGCTTATACAAAACCGGGAAAGTAAACTTAATCATCACGGGAGGGCCACACACGATGGCGATGGTATTCCCGCTGGATGGGTTCATCTTTTCAAGGATAGAAGGAACGAAACCCACCTCTCCTTTCCAGTCGGGTGTCTCACCGCCCGGGTCAACGGTGGTTACCAGATTCACATCTTCGCGACCATGCCACTCCTCCAGTTCGTGCTTGTACACGAGGTCATTCACCGAGCGGGCACCGTAGAGGATGGATACATCTTTGAAATTCTCACGGGTATCGAGCGCGTTCCAAATCACGCAACGCATTGGCGGCAACGCGATACCACCGGCGATAAAGAGGAGGTTTTTACCTTTCCACTGGTCGAGGGGAAACGTATTTCCGTAAGGGCCACGGAATCCCATTGTATCACCCTCTTCAAGCTTTGCAAGTGATGAAGTCACCTTACCGGCTTCACGGAATGTACATTCGATGTAGCCTTTGCGCGTAGGTGACGACGCGATACAGAAGGTGCTCTCCCCTTCCCCAAACGCTGAATATTCACCAAACTGTCCGGCCTTGAAGTCGAAACGTTCGGCCTCTGCTTCATCCTGAAACTTCAGGCGGAAGGTCTTCACACCGGGAGCTTCCTGGGTTACTTTATCAATGGTCATCAGGTACGGAAGATAGATGTTATCCTGATGAGAATGCGTATGTGGAGTTTCTACTAACTGAGTGTTTTCCATAATTCAATGCTTTATTGAGATGCTCAAATCGATGATAAATGTTCCGAGATATTCATATCCACCGGACAAGCGCGTGAGCAGCGTCCGCATCCGGTACAACCACGAACAGAAAGGCGCTCCGGCATATAGGAGAATTTGTGCAACAGACGTTGACGCCAGCGCTGAGCCTGTACTTCACGGGGATTGTGTCCGGAAGTATGCAGCGTAAACAGCGCGAAACCGCAAGAGTCCCAACAACGCAGGCGCTTGCCTTTAGATCCGTGCGCATCTTCCTGAATATCGAAGCAGGCACAGGTAGGACAAACGAAAGCACACGCTCCGCAACCAAGGCAACGCTGTGATTGCTTTTTCCAGATAGGGCTGTCAAATGCGGTATTCAAACGCTCCTGAACGGCTTTCACGTCAAACTTCAACGGCAATTTAGCAAGATAATCCTCTTTCACATCTCCACGGTCGGCCTCGAAACAGTCTTCACCGGCTTTGACCAATGTCATTCCTTTTTCGGTCAGGATTTCCACGAGGAAACCCTCCTTGACCGGAGTGAGCTGAATATCGCTTCCGGCAGTATTTCCGGGGCCGCCATTTACCGAAGTACAGAAACATGACTCATCGGCCTTTGTACAACTGAGCGTAACGATAAAAGTGCGCTCCAGACGGGCATCATAAAGTTCATCACGGCTGTCCCAACTGAAGATGGCCGTCAGCGGATTGAATGCCGCCGCATCACACGGATGCAGACCGAAAACCACGGTCGATAGCATTTTCTCCGGGTCGAAATTATCTAGCTGGACTTTTCCTTTTTCTTTTTGGTAGGAAAATAAAACCTCTGTACGCGGAAAGGCTACCGACTTAGCAGACTGTGTCGTCTGCACGTGGTCGAAAGAGATTTGGTCAGCCGAAGAGATTCGACCGAAATCGACTCTTTCGCTACCTTTTTTCACCGGAGCGTAGAGGTGTTTTCCCTCACTATTGAGTTTGTCTAACCAACGCACGAGCGAAGGCTGACTGATAAAACGCTTCTCCATTTTCTTATTTTATAAACGTTTCTTTATCTTCTGGTTTGTAGGTCGAAAGCGCATTTCCGCCCCGCAAGGTATCATTCAGATTCATGCCGAAGCTCGTTTCCACCTCTTCCGTAATCTTCTTCGAAAGCAAATGCACCGGCAATCCCAGCGGACAAGCCGAGCCACAAGCCCCACAATCAGAGCAACGGCCGGTCATGTGCATGGCGCGGTTGATGTGCCATTCGATATTGGCCAATGTGCTCGCCCAGGGCTGAATCCATTGCGGACGATTCTCCTCGACCACACATTTTGTGCAGTAGCACATCGGACAGGCCGCACGGCAGGCGTAGCATTTGAAGCATTTCGAAAGTTCTTCCGACCAGAATTCCCAACGCTCTTCGCGGGTCATTGCATCCAGTTTTTGCAACAATACCTGGTCGTCTTCACGGACAGGAACCGGCGCACTCTTAATGAAAGCGGCAATATCGTCAGTGGTTTCAAACTGAATCAACTGACCTTCGTTAGAAATGGTCAGCACCACCAGTTTTTCCAGATTCACCTGATTTTCTGTCAATAGGCGAAGAATGCTGCGTAATGCAAAATAGGATGCAGTCACCACGACCTTGCTATCACCAATCAGCTCTTTTTTAGTCAGGTAAACGGCTAGGTTTCCGGTGCAACGTTCCTCAAAAATCAGTTTCCCGGCATCCGCTGCCTCCGAAATAAAGCACGGACGCGGACGTTTGGTGCCCTCTTCGTAGCCGATCACCAGTTGCACTTCACCGGATTCCAGCAACGACGCAACTTTTTGGCTCAGTTCACTTGAAAATGTATTTTTCACGGCAGTTGTTTTTTCTGCCATCATTGTATCAACCATTGAAAACCTCCTTTTCTTGTTGTGCCACATAATCAGCGGCTTTGCGGTATTCGGTGTAAGGACCTAACTCACGAACTTTTGTCACGGTAGTATTGACCACCTCTGCCCATTTGGCACCTTCGGCTGCCGATACCCAAGAATACTGGATACGGTTAACATCAATACCGAGGAAATTGAGCAGGCTGCGGAAAATCAACCAGCGGCGACGGGCATGGAAATTACCCGAGGTATAGTGACAGTCGTTGGGGTGGCATCCCGATACGATGATGCCGTCAGCACCTTCTGAAAATGCCTTCAACAACAACATAAAGTCGATACGACCGGTACAAGGGAAGCGGACGATCTTCACATTCGAAGCATACTTGATCCGGCTGGTTCCCGTCAAATCGGCGCCTGCATAGGTACACCAGTTGCAGACGAAGGCTACGATTTTCGGTTCAAAATCTGACATATCTTAATTGATTTACAATTTATTCATTTACAATTTACTGTTCCGAATCACATAAGGTATCTTAGTCATTCAACAATGCCAATACCTCCGCAAACATCTGCTCGTTAGAGAATCCTTGAATGTCAATAGATTTGGAACGACGGAAGGCAACACAGGTACCGCATCCCTGACAAAGTCCCGGGTTAACTTTGGCTACTGTTTTGATGATCTGACCGTTTCGACCTTTAATCTCTTCGTGCTCGATGGCGTTGTACGGACAAGCTGTTTCACACATAAAGCAGCCCACGCAGGTAGAGAATACCGGAGGCGCTGAGCGGTTTACCACCGCAACTACCGGTTCGCGGGTCAATTCACTGTTAGAGAATAAGCCGATAACTTTTGCTGCCGCACCGGAAGCCATCCCTACTGTTTCGGGAATATCCTTCGGAGCCTGACAGGCACCACAAAGGAAAATACCTGCGGTATTGGTTTCCACCGGTTTGAGTTTCGGGTGAGCTTCAGCAAAGAACTTGTAAGAATCGTAAGATACGTGCAGGCGTTGAGCCAGCTCTTCCGCTCCCGGATTAGAAACGCCGGCTGTTGCAAGCACTACCATATCAGCTTCAATTTCAACCGGTTTTGCACCAAGCAACGTATCTGCGCCCTTTACAATCAGTTTACCATCTTTCTCGTAGATACGGGCAACACGGCCACGGATATAGTTTACACCATCATCCTCGATGGCACGGCGCACAAATTCGTCATAGTTTTTTCCCGCTGCGCGAATGTCCATGTAGAAAACATACGATTCACCGTAGTGCACCTTGTGCTGATACAGCATCGCATGTTTAGCGGTGTACATACAGCAGATTTTCGAGCAGTATGGAATGCCTTTCGCCGGGTCACGCGAGCCGGAACAGGCGATAAATACAATCTTTTGAGGTATTTTACCATCCGACGGACGACGGATTTCACCCAAAGTTGGCCCTGATGCAGATGCCAGACGCTCAAACTGTAATCCGGTAATTACATCAGCGTATTTTCCATAACCATATTCGGGGAAGAAATCGGTTTTCAATACGTTGAATCCGGTTGCCACGACTACCGCACCAATCTCTTCGGTGATGAACTCATCGGGCTTGTCGTATTCAATCGCACCTGTCGGACATATTTTCTGGCAAACTTTACATTTACCTTTCTGATAGTAAGTACAGTTAGCACGGTCTATCACCGGCTTATTGGGAACTGCCTGAGGGAATGGCGTGTAGATGGCAGTGCGCATACCCAGACCTTCATTGAATTCACTCGGTATCTTTTTGCTCGGACATTTTGTCGTACACATTCCGCAACCGGTACAGAGTTTCGGATCTACACTTTTAGCTTTCAGGCGAATGGTTGCTTTGAAGTTTCCGATAAAGCCTTCCAGATGCTCCAGTTCTGCATAAGTATAAAGCTTGATATTCGGATGTTGAGCCACCTCCACCATACGCGGAGTAAGGATACACTGCGAACAGTCAAGAGTAGGGAAAGTCTCCGATAACTGCGACATATGACCGCCGATGGATGGTTCTTTTTCCACCATGATTACCTGCTGGCCGGCGTTGGCTATATCAAGCGCAGCCTGGATACCGGCAATACCGCCACCAATCACAAGTGCTTTTTTGGTAATAGGCACTTTGATGGGATTTAACGGCTTGTTTTTCTTAACCTTCTCCACCAACATGCGAATGAGGTCAATGGCCTTATCGGTAGTCTCTTCGCTTTTCTCATGAACCCATGAACAGTGTTCGCGGAGGTTCGACATTTCACAGAGGTAAGGGTTCAATCCCGCTTCGGCACAGGCTTTGCGGAAAGTTGGCTCGTGCATGCGCGGAGAACAGGCTCCGACAACCACACCGGTCAACCCTTTTTCCTTAATTGCATTTTTAATCAAAGTCTGTCCCGGGTCGGAACACATATATTTGTAATCGGTCGAAACCTCTACCCCATCAATTTTTGATGCGGCTTCGGCCACCTTTTCACAATCTACTGTAGCGCTGATGTTTTCACCGCAATGGCAAATAAATACTCCTATTTTCGACATGATGATAATTTGAGGATTTGAAAATTTGAAGATGAGCCCTTATCAGGCGAAGTCAGCGGGGACAAAGTGCTTTTTCAGACCCACTTCTTCAGCGCTCAGTCCGACTGCCAGACCAATTGCCTGCGTGATATAAAGCACGGGAATACTAATTTTCGCTTTCAGGTATTCATTGATCTGCGGACGACGCATATCTAGATTTGACTGGCACATCGGGCAAGCTACGATAATCGCTTCTGCGCCACGGTCGGCAGCATCTTTCACGATATTCCCCGAAAGTTTTGCTACGATATCAGTTCTGGAAACAGAGAATCCGGCACCGCAACATTCGGTTTTATAAGCCCAGTCAATCGTTTCGGCGCCCGCCTTTTTCATCAGGATATCCATAGATTGCGGGTCTTCGAGGCGGTCGAATTTCAGAATATCGTGCGGACGAACCAGCAGACAGCCGTAATAGCAAGCGACCTTTTTGGTAAATGCGGAAGTTACTTTTTCCTCCAGGCGATCCACCACAAACTTGTCAATCATCTGCATCACATTCAGGATTTGCAGACTGCCACTGATGGGCATTTTAATCATATCACAGATACGTTCTTTCAACGCTGCATCACTGTTCAACTGATGTTGAACCACGGAAAGACGATTATAACAGGCAGCACAGGGAACGACAATTTCTTTCATTCCGTCTTTTTCTGCCAATGCGAGGATACGGGCTGAAAGAGACAACGCAAGCTCTTTATTCATGCTATGTGCAGCGGTGGCTCCGCAACAATTCCAATCCGAGATTTCGGTCAATTCAAGGTCGAACGCTTTTGCCAGAGCAAGTACGGATGCATTGTACTCCGAAGCAGAACCCTTCAACGAACAACCGGGATAAAATCCAACTTTCTTCATAATTTGATGGT
>JAUZOF010000799.1 GCA_030706585.1 Bacteroidota bacterium | reverse complement strand
TGGCTAATGCAAAGATATATACCGGAGCTCCTTCATTCATGGTACGCAAACATATCGCGATATAAATAGTTGCAAACCAAAGATCACCGGCAAATCCATCAAGAATTCTACCGATTTTCGATTTAATACCAGTAAGTCGGGCCAATTGGCCATCAACACAGTCGAGTGTATTAGCTAAAATCAGGAGAAGGATACCCGTAATATTTGTCCAGATATCATCAAAGTAAAAGCGGGTACCTGCGGCAATCCCAACAAAAATGGACAAAACGGTTACCATATTGGGTGTTGCCGGAGTATGACGAAGTAATAGAGCGATCTGAAAAGCGACCGGACGATAAAAGTAACGGTCAAGGAAATTCTCAATTTCCAGAGATTTTAGAGAGGATTCGAGTGTTATTTTTTCAGTTGAATTTTGAGCCATTGTGGTTGAAGTTTAGAAGAAGTCTTCATAATGGCCGCAAAGGTAGTCAAATTAAGCTATTTTTCGATTCCTCCGATGGGTTATTTGTACGAATAGGCACCGTCCACAGTGATAATTTCGCCGTTGATGTATTTATTTTCAACCAGCATCAGGTAAACATCGGTCAACTCTTCCGGTTCACAAAAACGGCCCAAAGCAATCTTGGCATTAATATTAGCCTTGATTTTTGCGGGTTTCGTCTTCTGCCACTCTGTATCCACAAAACCAGGTGCCACAGCATTTACACGAATTCCTTTTGGAGCAAGGAATTTGACCAGGTTCTTAACCAATGCGTGAACGGTAGATTTGGTGACTCCATAAACAAGTGACACCGAATGGGGATGAATTCCCATCAATGATCCGGTGAAGACAACGGATGCACCGGGTTGCATTTGATCATATAATTTTTGGAGAAGGAAGACAGGAAAATGAACATTAGCATCAAAAACATGCTTCCACTCATCCGGATTGATTTGATGAAAGTCTGTCCGGTCAGTCAGACCGGCATTGAAAATCACAGAGCCAATAGAAAGCCCATTATCAGAGACATAATCACAAATAAGATCTATTGATGTCAAATCTGAAATATCGGCCTGAAGGATATAAACCCGACTTGAAGGGAAAGCACTTGCGAGTTCGTCCTTAACTTCGTTTGCACGCTGAATATCGGATCCATAGGTCAATAAAACATCAAAGCCCTCACTCAACAATCGCTGAGCAACGGCTTTGCCTATACCTTTTGTTCCACCTGTTATTAAAGCGGTTTGTTGATTCATTATCTCTTATTCTTCTTTGGGGATTACCGGTTTTGCTTCACGCTCAACGCGCAAACTCTGGTTATAGCTTTCGTAAATTGACTTTTTCAAGCTGGTAGAAGAAATACCGTTGCCATATGGGAAATAAAAAACATCCACACCTAAATCCTGCAGATAATCGTATTTACCATACCAGTCATCACCTACCACAAAAACATCAATATGTAGTTTCTTCACAATCTCAGAATGATCTAAGCTGTGCTGAGGTATAACAATATCGGGGCCTTTAAGCGCTTCTACAATTTGCAAACGCTCTGTAAAAGAAATAGCCGGTTTGGACTTATATGAACAAACCAACTCATCTGTACTGACACCAACAATCAATAAATCACCTAAACCACGAGCATAATTGATCATTTTCAGATGATTGATATGAAACATATCAAACGTCCCGGATGTATAAACTACGGTTT
>JAUZOF010000798.1 GCA_030706585.1 Bacteroidota bacterium | reverse complement strand
TGGAACTTTTTGATGATATCTTCCCTAAAGCCACGTTCATGAAAGTATGTCATCCCCACGTTTTTGCCTTCAGGTGAATGATGCAAAATGTTTGAGAAATATCCCTGAGCATACTTATTGAGCGCCAGCATACTCTCTCGGTCGTTCTTCTGAGCAATCTCTTCGGCAGAAAGCTCCTTCTCGATAACCTCGATGTGGTACTTCTTTGCCAGATATTTCAGCGCCTCATAGTACGACAACTGCTCATGCTCCATGATAAAGTTGACCGCATTGCCACCCTTACCACAACTGAAACATTTGCAAATACCTTTGGCCGGAGAAACACTAAACGAAGGCGTTCTTTCGTCATGAAACGGACACAAACCAAGGTAGTTAACCCCGCGTTTACGCAAGGTCACGAAATCAGATACCACCTCAACAATCTGGGCAGCATTGATAATTTTGTCTACAGTAATTTGGTCAATCATTGTTTATCTGAACGAAAAGGAGAAGCTTACAAAGATAGCATTTTTATAGCGTTATATCGTTATTGTAGGGAGTCAGAAGTTCCGGCAACTCCAATCAGGATCCCCTCAAACCGGATTTTTTCTTTATCTTTGCACTGTATAAATTTATATCTGAATGAAGTTATTTCAACAAATTGGCAAGTATTATCTTTTGATGACGAAGGTTTTTACCCGTCCGGACAACTGGCGCATGTTTTTCCGTCAACTACCGTTGGAAATGGAAAAACTGGGATTGCGTTCACTGGGCATTGTTGTGATTATCTCCATCTTCATCGGGGCGATTATGACAATTCAAACAAAATTGAACACTTCTAATCCGCTTCTTCCACGATACTCTACCGGATTGGTAACCCGCGATACGCTTTTACTGGAATTTTCATCCACCATTCTCTGCCTGATTCTTGCAGGTAAAGTGGGATCGAATATTGCTTCCGAGATTGGAACCATGCGTATTACCGAACAAATCGATGCGCTCGAGATAATGGGTGTCAATTCGGCCAACTACCTGATATTACCCAAAATAGTAGCTTTTGTTCTGATGATGCCTTTCTTGGTTATTTTCAGTATGGCGCTAGGAATTTTGGGTGGCTACGGCGTAGGCATGTTTTCGAATATAATCACCGTCTCCGATTTTGTGTACGGAATACAGTATGCCTTTAATCCGTTTTACGTGACTTACTCACTGACTAAGTCCCTCTTTTTCGCCTACATTATCACCTCAGTATCTTCTTATTACGGATATTATGCCTATGGTGGCGCACTTGACGTGGGCGTGGCAAGTACCAATGCCGTTGTTCACAGCAGCGTCATCATTCTGCTTTTCAACATCCTGATAACAAACATCATGCTGGCTTAATCGTTTTCTTTATACCAACCGGCGTACATCTCGTAATTGTGTGCAATGCGCTGGTTGATCTCTTTCGATTGCTTTTCGTCCATTTGCTTTACGAACTTAGCAGGAACACCCCCCCATATTGTGTTCGGCTCAATCTGGGTCTTGCTCAGAACCAATGCTCCAGCTGCCACGATGGCACCTTCGCCTACAACCGCATGGTCGAGCACCGTTGATCCCATTCCTACCAGTGCATAGTCGTTTACTTTTGCCCCGTGAATAGTGACATTGTGCCCTACTGAAACGTAGTCTCCCAGCTCGATAGTCGATTTTTCGTACAAGGTATGCAATACTGCACCGTCCTGAATGTTA
>JAUZOF010000797.1 GCA_030706585.1 Bacteroidota bacterium | reverse complement strand
TGGACAGCCGATCCGGCGTTGACATTTAGGACGAGGCATTATTTTTGTGCTGTTAAGAAGAATACAGGAAATGCTTTTATCTCTCCGTTTTCAACCGGTTTGTTCATCACGAAACAGGTTTTATATTGCGTATTTTTGAATCCGGCCGCAACAAGCATTTTCTCCATTTCCTGTGGATCGAATCCGTTGTGTCCGTCAAATCCTTTGCCATGAAAGGATCCGTCTTCCGTATACAAATCGGCGATGGCGATATATCCACCGGTATTTAGTAACGCATAAAATTTTTCCAGCAAGGATTCTATTTTAGTAACGTGATGAAGAACCATCTGTGTTGCAACAAGATCGACCTTTTCTCCGGAGAAATCTTCTTTATCCATGTTGAAAAGCGTAGGGTGGAGATTGGTGGCATTGGTATCGGCAACTTTTTGTTGCATCACTCTCACCATTTCTTCCGAACTGTCCATCATAACAATCTCTTTCACATTATCCTTCAGCATAAAACTCAGGATTCCAGTGCCTGCTCCGTATTCCAAAACCCGCCAGTTTTTATCGATCGGCAATATTGTTTTTATATCGTTGGCAATAGCCTGCGAGCGTTCCCAATGGATAGAATTGGCATCCCATCCGGCAGCAGCCAAATCAAAGTTTGTCATAATTGAATAATTTTGTATGCAAATATACACGTTATTTTGAACATATGCTCAAAATGTTAGTTCTTAGAAGAGATTTTTAAATGATTATCTGATGTGTCACTCAATTGAGTTTCATATCGCCTGAATTGAATTAAAAATCAGCGCAGCTAAAATCGACGCAGTCAAAGGCATTACTTTGAGCCTTGTCCGACCTTTCAGGTCGTGTGGGTAAAAGCTATGCTCACGCGCAGGTCACAGACCTGCGGTTATGAAAATGTGGCTTTTCAAGCCATTAGGCAAAATATCAGACACTTACAATTTTTTTTATTTGCTGAAGATGCTTTTCCTGTTCAAATTCAGTTTCTTGCAACACAAAATAATGAAAAACTCTTCGATTGCAGGTAGGAGGCAAATGATGAAAATGGCTTTGATGAAAACCCCTGAAATAGAGAAAAAACCGAGAGGAATAGAAAAAAACAGTAGTAGTCCGGTTGCTTTATTAGCAATGGTATGAATGGCAACTGCTTTTCGGAAGCGAATTAAACCGGTAATGAATGAACACAATTTGAGGGCTAGAATCAGAACCAGCCAAAGCAGGTTGTCGGTAATTATCGTTTTGAAATTTAACCAGATAACCAATAAGATAGAAAGAAAAAATACAGCATCGGCCAACGAGTCGAGTAGGGCGCCGGTGCGGCTGATCCATCCGTACTTGCGGGCAATGTACCCGTCTGCCACGTCGGTGATTCCGGCCAGCAGATAGATTATCAGAAAGAGAATCGGGTTCCCGGAGATAAGCAGAAGCATCCCCGATAACCCAATGCGGCAGATAGACAATATATTCGGAATCTGTTTCGGTTGCATTACAATCTACATCCAGTTTACCTGAGCCTCTTTGCGTTGAGGCGTTTTGAAATAGCGATATTTTGGATATCCTACCATCAAAGCCGAGTGCACGGTGTACGAATCGTTGAGTCCGATCACTTTTTTTAAGTCGGGTGAAAACTGGAGAGCAACCATCAGGTAACCGGCCCAGCATCCGCCCAATCCAAAAGCGGGAAGCAGCAGTTCGAGATGA
>JAUZOF010000796.1 GCA_030706585.1 Bacteroidota bacterium | reverse complement strand
TGTCCTGCTCGTTTTGCGAAGAGTGCATCGAGGGGTCATCGGCAACCACAACCACCATACCTCCGTTGATTCCGGTGATAGCCGAGTTGATAAACGCATCGGCCGCCACATTGAGCCCGACGTGCTTCATGCACACCATGCTGCGTTTGCCTGCATACGACATGCCCAAAGCCGCTTCGTAAGCCGTTTTCTCATTGGCTGACCAACGACAGCGAACTTTACGCTCTCTCGCTTCTTTCGATTTTTGTATATATTCTGTGATCTCGGTTGAAGGGGTGCCCGGATAGGCATAAACGCCGGAGATACCGGCATCGATGGCGGCAACGGCTACTGCCTCTGCGCCCAACAGAAGTTGTTCTTTCATGCTAATTATCTTGTCCTGTTAATATCGTGCGAAAGTAATATTTTATTCACAGAAACCGGAAAATAATCATACGAATTCATCAGCGACTTGTCTATTTTCTAACATCAATTAAAAAAGTGTCTATTCAATTATGTCGGAGATATCCCGTTCTCCTACAATTTAAACCCATTTGTACTGGGATAATCCCGAAATCAGACTTAGCAGACTAAAATGAATGAATCTGACCAATTCAGACACATTATTAAACAAAATCTACACCTTGCCGGTGGTGCCGGACTGTAATTTTGCTTCATCGAAATTTTGTATTCATCCAACATCGTTTTTATATGAAGCGGTTATGTATAAAGGTTTGTGCCAATAAGGCGAATCTTATATAAAGGTTTCATTGGCAACGAAAATAACAAAGTCACATGAGAAATCATTATTATGTATTAACCGTTTTGAGCTTCTTTGTAGTGGCTCTACTGGGTGTAAACGCGCAGGAATATAAAGCTCCGGCGCTGCCCGTAATTTCAGACAAAGTATTTAACATCACGTCATTCGGGGCTGTTAGCGACAAGAAAACAGACAATACCCAGGCTATCCAGAATGCAATCAATGCTGCTGATAAAGCCGGAGGTGGGCGCGTAGTAATTCCTGCCGGTACCTATCTGTGCGGACCTTTGCAGTTTACCAGTAATCTGAATTTTCAGATAGACTCTGCTGCTACTCTTCGCTTTTTGCCTATTGACAGATACCCGGGTGGATTGGCGGAAGGAAACAGCTTTATCAGTGGCACAAAGTTGCACGATATTGCCATTACAGGTAAAGGGACCATTGATGGTCAGGGAAGTCCGTGGTGGCCTCATGCCAAAGAGGCCGGAGCAAAACGTCCCCGAATGATCGTCCTTAAGGATTGTGATAAGGTATTGGTTGAAAATGTCACGCTGACCAATTCGCCTATGTTTCATATTGCTATTGGGGGCAAGACTACCAATGTAACGGTAAGCGCTGTAACGGTTCGTGCACCGGCATCGGACGATCCGATAAACCCAAGCCACAATACCGATGCCTGTAACGTGACAGGACACAATATCTTAATCAAAAACTGCGATATCAGTACCGGTGATGATAATTACACCTGTGCGGGAGGTACGTCGGATGTATTGATTACCAACTGTAAATACGGATACGGACATGGCGTTTCCATTGGTAGCTACACACAGGGAGTATCCAATATCACTGTTGAAAATTGTACTTTCACCAATACAGAATGCGGTATTCGTCTGAAATCAGACCGTGACCGCGGGGGTGTTGTGCAAAACCTTACTTACCGTAACCTTAAGATGAATAACGTGCGCATTCCTA
>JAUZOF010000795.1 GCA_030706585.1 Bacteroidota bacterium | reverse complement strand
GCATCCTGCTCAATCGCACCTGATTCACGAAGGTCGGAAAGCTGAGGACGCTTTGCTTCGGCTCCGGTACCTGTCCGCGACTCCACGCTTCGGTTAAGCTGTGACAGTGCAATCACCGGTATGTTTAACTCCTTGGCCAACCCTTTAAGCGAACGAGAAATGATACTTACCTCCTGCTCACGGCTGCCGTAACTCATTCCACTCGCATTCATCAGCTGAAGGTAGTCAATGATAACACACTTTACGCCATGTTCACGTACCAGTCGGCGGGCCTTTGTCCGAAGCTCAAACACCGACAAACTCGGGGTATCATCGACAAATATCGGGGCATCATTGAGGTCCTTGATTTTGTAGAAAAGCTGCTCCCATTCGTGGTCTGAGAATTTACCATTCTTGATTTTTTCAGCCGGGAGCTCACAGACATTGGAAATCAAACGGTTTACCAACTGTACGTTTGACATCTCTAGGGAGAAAACGGCTACCGGTGCACCATTATCCACTGCCATATTTTTGGCCATCGAAAGAACGAAAGCTGTCTTACCCATCGCAGGACGTGCCGCTATAATCACGAGGTCGGACTTCTGCCAGCCGGAGGTCATCTTATCCAGTTTGTGGAAACCTGTCGGGATACCACTCAAACCGTCTTCACGCTTTGCCGCCTGCTGAATATTTTCAAGAGCCTCTTTGATTACGGGATTAATCTGGACAACGTCTTTCTTAACGTTGCGCTGCGAAATTTCAAACAGCTTACCTTCGGCTTCCTGCATCAAATCATCAACGTCCATCGACTCATCAAACGCCTTTCCCTGAACCTCGGAAGTAAACGAAATCAGCTCCCTCGCCAAATACTTCTGAGCAATAATGCGGGCGTGGTAATCGACGTGAGCGGCTGAAAGAACTTTCGTAGTCAGTTGAGTGATGTAGAATGGCCCTCCAACCTCTTCCAACTCTCCTTTTTTACGGAGTTGTTCGGTCACGGTGAGCATATCCACCGGACGCTGGGCTACTGCCAAATCAACAATAGCTGTATATATCTGACGGTGAATATTATCATAGAAACACTCCGGCTTCAGGATATCGCTCACCATCGAATAAGCATCTTTTTCGAGCAACAAAGCGCCCAATACAGCCTCTTCCAATTCTCTTGCCTGAGGTTGTAAACGGCCAAGTCCGGGCATCTGAGCTGCCTGGTCCTTTGGACTTCGTCTGTTTCGTTTAGGTTCAATCATATTTGTTCCGTTTTTGGACTTGCAAAAATAGCGTACATTTTCGGTATGGACTACATTCCGGGGAATACTTTATAATATGTTTCAGAATCATCATTCATTAAATCCGGATTAGCTGGGAGAAGTAATGAAGGTGCTTTATTTGTTTCTCAATGCGAGTTTTCGTACTTTTGCCCTGCTTATGAAAAAACTATACTTCATATTGATTTCCGGTCTTTTGAGCATTTCAGTATTTGCCCAAAACAGATCAAAAGAAACGAGCAGTAGTACGCATCAGACGTTGCCGCCCATGTCCATTTACTCATGGAAAGTAACACCGAAACTCGGCACTGAATACCGCGTCAATGTAGATACCGTTCCACTTGACTTTCAGGAATCCAGCACCGGAGAAGGTTATCGTTCTCCCCGCGGCTATCTGGGCAATCTCGGCTCTCCCTCCTATTCCAGGATATTCTTCTATCAAAATGATATTCCCCGGTTCATTTTTG
>JAUZOF010000794.1 GCA_030706585.1 Bacteroidota bacterium | reverse complement strand
TTATCCCGTTTGGAAATTCTCTACCGCGAAACAGAAAGCCTGTTCGACCGTTCGGTGGTATCAAAAGAAATATGTGAACTGCGCAACATCATCAGCGTGGGTTATCTGATTATCAAGCAAGCCATGCAGCGGAAAGAGAGCCGCGGATTGCACTACACCATCGACTATCCCGACCCGTGTAAAGCAGGTGGTGAGGAAGTGAGAAAGTGAAAGTACACAGTATTCAGTCAACAGCTCTCAGTTTGAGTCTGGGTCTGTAAATTGTAAATTTTTAAATCGTAAATTTGAAATATGAACTTATTCATCCACTGGAACATCGACCCTGAAATTGTGAAGATCTTTGGCATATCGGTGCGTTATTACGGAATCCTTTTTGTTGGAGGTATTCTTCTGGCGCTCCTGATGCTGGAAAAAATGGCAAAACTGCAAGGTTTCACGTCCAAAGAATGGGATAAGCTCACACTCTACGGATTGTTGGGCATTGTACTCGGAGCTCGTCTCGGACACTGTCTCTTTTACGAACCGGGTTATTTTCTTGCCCATCCGGTTGAGATACTCCTCCCGATTCAGCATTTGCCCGACGGCGGTTATCATTTCACAGGTTTTCAGGGGCTCGCCAGCCACGGTGGAGCACTCGGGCTGATCATCGCTCTGGCTTTGTTCACTTATCAGACCAAGCGCAGTTTGTGGGTTACCCTCGATTTAGTGGCTGTGGTTACTCCGATTTCGGCCTTCTTTATCCGCATGGCCAACCTGATGAATTCCGAAATTATCGGCAAACCAACTGACGTACCCTGGGCTTTCGTATTCGAGAAAGTGGACATGTTGCCACGACATCCGTCTCAGTTGTACGAAGGACTTTCGTACCTCTTCATCTTTATTTTGAACATAGTGTTGTACCGTAAATTCAAAAACCGTGTAGGAACGGGGTTCTTCTTCGGCCTCACTATCGCACTAATCTTTATTTCCCGCTTCTTTATTGAGTTCCTCAAAGAGCGCCAGGTAGCTTTCGAAGAATCGATGACTATGGATATGGGACAGTGGCTGAGCATTCCTTTCGTGCTGATCGGAGTATATTTGGTTTGGAGAAGCCTTAAGACGAAGAAGTAAAACCCATATATCCCAGCCGTATTTTATCAAATAATTGATTGTTTTTCAGACAAGTAAAGAAAGGATCAAAACAAACACGATTTATATAATCTCCTTTTTTACAAACAGCCCGGGATAAGTATTTGATGCTTATCCCGGGCTGTTTTTCTATGCCTTTTTATTATTGCTGCAGTGCAATCTGACATGCATACAAAAAGGTTCCTGCTCTCGCAGAAACCTTCTCCAAGCCTATAATAATTTCTAATTAAACAGATTGTATAAGAGCCGATATCTAAACGACTCTCATTACAAGGCTTTCATTCTGGCTGGGTTATCCGACAACGGACAATAGCCAGCTATTGTATCTAGTTTTTTTCTCTAAGAAACAGGGTAAAAGAGTACCTCTAGTCCAATTCCTTAAGCATATTGAGAGCAACCGAATTGTTTAGCAGAAACCCATAAGCAAGGATTATTGCTGTAATTTGCATCCCAAAGGCCGATAGGTTCACCCGGTCTCCAAGAAGAGCTGAACGGACTGTCTGGGCTGATAATTAAAAGATACCACCTTGCCTAACGGTAGGTGGTATCAATTCAAAGCAATCTTTCTTTATTAGCACTTATTGTT
>JAUZOF010000793.1 GCA_030706585.1 Bacteroidota bacterium | reverse complement strand
TTTGCTAAGAGGGAATAGAGTAGATCAATTCTCCGTAAGTGAAGAATTGATCTACAAAAACATCTCACAAATCATAAAAGGAAATCTTCCATATTGTCCGGATGAATCACATCAAACGTACTTCCTTCATAATTTGCCAAAAATCGAGATGGCGTCTTCCATTTTGCACCCGGATTCCATTTGAATTCAAAAGTCTTTAATTGTCCGTCCCCTTCTTCAATATAGTCAATCTCTTTTTGTTCTTTTGTTCTCCAGAACCAGCTGTTACGCCACAACATATCATACCCCAGTTTTTTCTTTCTCTCCGATACAAGAAAATTCTCCCATAAAGCTCCGATATCCTTTCTGCTTTCGGCTAAAGAAAAATCCGCAATCAACGCATTGCGTATCCCATTATCATAAAAATATATTTTCTTACTGGTTTTCAACTCATTCCTCAGATTCCGGCTAAAAGATCCCAATCGGAATATAACAAAACACTGCTCCAGTAGCACAATATATTTTTCAACGGTTTTGTAATCCAGACCGCTTATCTGTCCCAACTCCGAATAAGAAACCTGCGAGCCGACTTGAAAAGCCAATGCCTGTAAGAGCTTCAATAATTTATCCGGCTTCTTTATCTGCTCCCACATTAAAATATCTTTATAAAGATAGCTGTCTGATAACTGCTTTAATATTTCTTTCTCATTACCAGGATTATTCACCACATCCGGATAATATCCATAAACAAGACGGTGAGGGAGTAGTCTTTTCTCATCCAACAAGCCATGATGCAATACCATTTCTGCAAAAGATAACGGATACATCCTATATTCCCACTTTCGTCCTGTTAGCGGTTCATTCACTTTATTTGCCAGGTCAAAAGAAGAACTTCCCGTTGCTATCAGCTGTATCCCGGGAATCTGATCCGTAATAAGCTTTAATTTTAGTACTATATCTGCGATTCGCTGGGCTTCATCGATCACAACATTTCTTTTCCCTTCAAAAATATATTTTAACCGGATAGAGGTGATATGCTCAAACAAAGCCCGTACGTCCATTTCATCCCCGTTTAGCCATAACGTTTCTTCCGAAACCGGAAACAGTTCCCTTAAGAGTGTAGTTTTTCCTACCTGTCTCGCTCCCATCAGAATAATAGCTTTCCCTTTTCCCAATCTGTCTTTTATCGTTTTTTTCAATGTTCTCTCTATCATAATCCCGGCCTTGTATTTCTTTCAAATATACAACTTTTCAGGATTACAATCCTGATATTTGCCGACTTTTTAGGATTACAATCCTGATATTTCACAACTTTTTAGGAATAGACTACATGAATTTGCCAAATATCAATTCACCTGCCCCTTGGAGAAGGGGAAATAGGAGTAATCAATTCCTAAAAAACTAAGGGGGATAAAAAGAATCAATTTCCTCACTCTAAGGGGAATTAGAAGGATAAACCAGATGATATTTAAAACATTTCATGTAATTTTCATGCCAGAGTAACCTTTCCGTTCCCAAAATTATATTTTCTAAAGCTGCAAAATATTCTTCCAGACTCGAATTTACTTACACATACATAAAAACATTCTTTCAGGTTCGAATATTTTGCAATACCGGAATGAGATTTGCAAATAATCGTAATGGCCATTACTATTGCAAAACCTACAGATCTTCCATCGAAAATCCCTTGTAGTCAATCTTATCGTCACGCAATTGTTTCGAGTCAAGGGTTAAAGCAGCAGCTTTAGCGAT
>JAUZOF010000792.1 GCA_030706585.1 Bacteroidota bacterium | reverse complement strand
TTTTGCCTGTTATACGACTCCTTGCCGACTCAGGTAATAAGAACATGCTTCTTCATTATTAATTCTATTGTTTTTGGGTTGGATCCATAATCGAATGATATGGCTCAAAATAAAAAGAGGATGCCCTTTTGGGACACCCTCATGGGAAAATTTGCAAAATTAAAGAATGAAATCAATCAGGATACAGCTCCATCGCAACCGGTTTTTTCTTGCGGAAGAGTCGTTTGAAGAAAGCTTTGGCTTTTTCCATCGTTACATAAACGGATGGAACAAGTACCAGAGTCAATAACAGAGAACTGGAAAGTCCTCCGATAATTGCCCAGGCAAGGCCGTTTTTACTTTCAGCGGAAGCTCCGGTGGCCAGCGCGATAGGTAGCATACCAAAAATCATCGCGAATGTGGTCATCAAAATCGGACGGAGACGCTCCTTGCCCGCTTCGACGAGGGCTTCGGTGACTCCAAGGCCACGGGCTCGCAGGTGATTGGTAAAGTCGACAATCAAAATCGCATTCTTCGCCACCAGACCAATCAGCATGATAAAACCGATGAAGGTGAATATCGAAATAGTCTTTCCTGCAATTGCCAACGCAATCAATGCTCCGATAATCGCCACCGGAATGGAGAACAACACCACAAACGGATATAAATAGGAGTTGTAAAGCGCCACCATAATAAGGTACACGAAGATAAGTGCGGCTCCGATAACCATAAAAAGATTACCAAAAGCTTCTGCCATACGCTCTGGTTGACCCTTATATTCAATAGAGATATTTCCAGGATGAATATTTTTTGCAACGACTTCTTTAATCTCCTGCGCTACTGTTCCGACCGGCCGACCAAACACGGCTGCATTCACAGTCAGTGAAGAGATACGGTCGTAACGCTGGAGTTTATTCGGGCCCAGAGTCTGGTGAATGGTGGCAAAATCGGACAACTGCACCAGTTTGCCTGCGCTGTTCTTAACGGTCAGGGCGCTGAGGTTTTCTACCTGACGGCGGTCTGCCAGGTCAAACTGCACATTAATATCGTAGTCTTTGCCCAACTCTGAGAACTGCAAGTCGGTATTTCCGGCAAATGCCAAACGAAGAGTACTCGCCACATCGTTTACAGAAAGACCTAATAAAGCCATTTTATCACGATCCAGCGCAATCTGCAGCTCCGGCTTACTTTTATCTATAGACAGTTTCACGTCACTGGTTCCAGGAACAGTTTTCATTACCTTCATCACGCTATCGGCCATGACGAACAATTTATCCACTTCCGGGCCACGTAGCAATATCTGAATAGGAGCATCATCGGCATTACCCATAAGGGATGTAGCTGTTGCCGTTACCTTGATTCCGGGTATTTGTTGTAATTCGTCTTTAATCATCGCAGCGTATTCCTGAACGGTCTGTTTACGTTCTTCTTTCGGAATGAGTGTTACGGTAATCTCACTCTTATTCTGCTCGCTGGTTCCCAGTCCCGCCTGCCCGCTGGAGAATCCTACATTGGAAAATACTTTTACCACTTCCGGTTTACTGTAGAGGATTTTCTCCACCTTTTGAGTCAGCATATTGGTCTGGTAAACGGTATTCTGCGGGTCACCTTCAAGCTTGATAGTAAATTCGCCACGGTCACCGTTGGTCATAAACTCCCCACCAATAAAACCTGTTGCCAACAATACAAAGGATGAGATAAGCAAAACTGTGGTGACTCCGTACACTGTTTTACGGTGACCCAAGCCCAATTTCAACACCTT
>JAUZOF010000791.1 GCA_030706585.1 Bacteroidota bacterium | reverse complement strand
CCGCTCAAATTGCAGCGAGTCATTTTCAGCAGGAACCAGAAATAATAAACGACACGGATTCCAAGTTAAGTCAGTACAATGAAAAGCCGCCCCAAAATCAAGTTTTGAGACGGCTTTTTTATAGTTCACTATTCTTTATTTATTGTAATTGAAAACTACCACCATTTTACCGCTTTCTTTTCCGGGGATAATTTTCATTTCTATCTGTCCGGTAACTGTTGTCCCAACACCTAATTTCTCCAATGTTGCAGTTACTGTTGGTTTGTCTCCTGAGCCGATCAGTTCAGTATTTGTCAACTGACCTCTCCACAATACCGGGCCAAATGAGTGCCTCAATACATATTCACCAGGGGTAATGCTTTCAAATACATACTCATTGGTTCCTTCTTTAACCATTTTTCGGTCAACAGCACCCTGTCCACGCATGGCTCCCATCTGTGCGGCACCACCTTTCGAAAGTTCAATTTCTGCGCCACGTCCGAGAGTTTTTTGCGTTCTTTCCCTATAGTAATCGGTTCCGTTGTCAAATGCTTCAACTTCGAAATAGTATTCGGGATTTTTATTCAAACTGTGAATGGTTAATATATTGGCGTCGTAAACCATGTAGCTGTTGTAAAGCTTTTTGGGTTCGATACCGTAGCGAACAACATACCCATCAGCTCCTTTTACCGGTTCCCACAAAAGGGTTGCATCGCGACGATCCTCCTGGCTACGAACAACTTTCACATTTTTTATTTTTGTGAATCTGGCAACTTCAGGATTACCGAAGATCCGCAAATCTTTCACTGCGAATTTTCCACTATCTGGAGTAAATACGTTGGTTAACTTGATATACCTTGCTTTTATCGGTTCTGCGAGTTCGGCGTAATCATGTTGGATCGCTTCCTTGTTATTGCTCTTGTCAATCAACATTGTCCAGTTTTTGTTGTCGTTCGAAGCCTGAAGCGTATAAGACTGTTGTTGTGTGTTTCTGTCGGTATTGGCATTCATGCCCATTCCAAAGCCACGTCCCATGCCGCCTGCTTTTACGTCTTTCTGGTCGAAATTGATTTGCATTGCATAAATCTTGCTTTCCTTGCCAAGGTCAACAGTCATGTATTCGCCTGGTTTGCCTGTTTGAGCGCTCCAGAAAGTCATAAAGTTTTCATCTACTGCATTTTTTGGTTCGAAGCCTTCCAGGGTAGAAGATGTTTCAACATATTTCTTGTTGGATAAAAGCATCCAGCCTGAAAAATTGTTGTCAACCGGACTTTCTTTGATTCCGGGGTAAAATTGCGGGTAATCGCCAAACGCTGTGTTCGAGTGCATTACACCTTGGGCATCAACAGCCGTTGGGAACATGGCCAATTCGCTGCCTCCTCTTCCTCCAAAGTAAGAGGGGATCATGCAGATAGTCCACAGGTTTCCGTTTTTGTCGTGGAAAGTGCTGCCGTGTCCACCGCCGGGAGCAAATCCTGTAGTTTTGAATGTAAGTGGGTTGTGTTCTGAGTATTTGAACGGGCCCATTGGACTGTCAGATACATAAACGCCATGAGAGTATGACAAAAATTCGAGACCGATGGCTGCATATTGCAGGTAATATTTTCCGTTGTGTTTTACCATCCACGGGCCTTCGATCCATGGGATTTCTTCGGGAAAGTATGGGCGGTGGTTGAAGAACGGGAAGATAACGTCTTCATTTCTTCTTCTCTCAAATCCGTGGTTTTCAGGGTCGCCAAAGAAACAAACAACTGGTTTACCTTTTTCCT
>JAUZOF010000790.1 GCA_030706585.1 Bacteroidota bacterium | reverse complement strand
CGGTTTCGAAGGTTTACCACCTGTTGTGCCCTGCGGAGAAGATGGCTTCGCAATAGATTCCCGCATCGACGTATCGGCCTCAATATTTTTCATTTTATAGTAGTCCATGATACCAAGATTTCCGCTTCTGAAAGCGTCGGCCATGGCCTTGGGGACTTCCGCTTCGGCTTCAATCACCTTAGCACGGGCTTCCTGAGCTTTGGCTTTCATCTCCTGCTCGGATGCAACTGCCATTGCGCGGCGCTCTTCGGCTTTAGCCTGAGCAATATTTTTATCGGCTTCAGCCTGATCCATCTGAAGCTGAGCGCCGATGTTTTTGCCGATGTCTATATCTGCAATATCAATGGAAAGAATTTCGAATGCGGTTCCGGCATCCAAGCCTTTATGGAGAACCAATTTGGAGATCGAATCAGGGTTTTCCATCACGGTTTTGTGCGATTGAGATGATCCGATGGAAGAAACAATACCTTCGCCCACACGCGCCAGAACCGTCTCTTCGCCGGCTCCACCCACCAGCTGGCGAATGTTTGCGCGAACAGTGACACGGGCTTTGGTGATCATCTGGATGCCGTCTTTGGCAACCGCAGTTACCGGAGGTGTATCAATTACTTTTGGATTGACCGACATCTGCACGGCTTCAAATACATCGCGACCGGCAAGGTCGATTGCCGTTGCCATTTGGAATGAAAGTTCAATGTTTGCTTTGGCTGCAGAAACCAATGCATGAACTACTCTCTCGATGTGTCCTCCGGCAAGATAGTGTGCTTCAAGGTCGTCACGGCGTATGGTGCTCAGACCTGCTTTGTGAGCTTCGATCATGCATCGTACGATGGCATGGGGCGGTACTTTACGGATGCGCATCAGGAATAGCTGAATCAGCGATATACTTACTCCTGAAACTTTTGCTGAGATCCACAACAGGAAAGGAACGTAATAAAAGAAAATGATTAGCAGGATGAATAACGCTACTAACCCGCCAACAACAAGAATATCCATAGTTGATGCGTTTTACGTGAGTATTATTAATGTCCGTTTATTGAAAACCTAAGAGCTGTACGTCAAAAATCAAAGTTGAGTAAGCTGGGATGTTCCCGTAAGCGCTAGAGCTATATCCTAATGATTGAGGAATGTAAATTTCCCAACGCGAACCGGTGTTCATCTTTGTCAATGCTTCCTGAAAGCCGCTCACGAAATAGGAAACATAGCTTGAGCTTGCTGTGTTAACCCAGGTCGTATCGTTCATTGTTGTATCGAATACGGTTCCGTCAATCAGTCGGCCGGTGTAGACTATTTTTGCGTAACTTGATGTATTGGGCTTGAGACCAACTCCATCTGTTAATATTTTGTATTGAAGACCGCTTTTTGTGACATGAACGCCATCTTTGGTCGCATTTTCTTTCAGAAATTTTTCGTTCAAATCTTTCCAACTATCGCTGGCGCTGGTGCAAGCGCAAACGGTGATTCCTAAAGCAACAATAATAAATGTAATCCAGCTACGAGTCGACATAAAATGAGTGTTAGAAGATGAGTTGATGGTGCTATATATCTTCAGGTGTGTTTCTGATTGTAATTTTATTCAAGGGTAAGTTCCCTGAATGTATTATTCTGGCTTTCAAAACCAGGCATCAAAGATAGTAAAATTTGAAAGGGCGACAAAAAAAATCCGGTCACTTCACAGTGAACCGGACTCCCATCTAACCCAAAACCAAAAAAAAATAAAGATTGTCAGCGCTGAGGCTGCATTTATATTGTTGAATTATAAT
>JAUZOF010000079.1 GCA_030706585.1 Bacteroidota bacterium | reverse complement strand
TGGAAAAAGTACAATGCTGTTATTGTTGCTAAAAAAGGTATTGCTGATGCCCGTCTGGAAATCGTTCCACAATCTGCCGGAACCGTTGCGCTGGATATGATTTCCCTCTTTCCGCAAAAGACTTTCAAAGGCCATAAAAACGGACTACGCTCTGATCTTGCTCAATTGATTACTGATATTCATCCCCGTTTTGTGAGATTCCCGGGTGGTTGCGTTTCCCACGGTGATGGGTTAGGTAATATTTACCGTTGGAAAAATACCATTGGGCCACTTGAAGCACGCAAACCGATGCGTAACCTCTGGGGGTACCACCAATCGATGGGATTAGGTTACTACGAATACTTCCAGTTCTGTGAGGATATGGGTGCAACTCCGCTTCCTGTTATTGCAGCCGGTGTCCCCTGCCAAAACTCGGCTACCGGTGGTGCCGGTCAGCAAGGCGGAGTACCGATGTGTGAGATGAATCAATACGTTCAGGATATCCTTGACCTGGTCGAGTGGGCTAATGGCGATGTGAAAAGCAAATGGGGAAAACTTCGTGCCGAAGCTGGCCACCCGAAACCATTCAACCTGAAATACATCGGTATTGGTAACGAAGACCTGATTAACGATATATTCGAGGAACGCTTTACCATGATCTACAAAGCGATTAAGGCGAAGTATCCCGAAATCACTGTAATCGGAACAGTTGGCCCTAATTCCGAAGGTACAGACTACACTGAAGGATGGGAAATTGCCTCCAGACTTGGTGTTCCTATGGTGGACGAACACTACTATCAGCCGGTAGGTTGGTTTATCAATAATCAGGATTACTACGATAAGTATGATCGTTCCAAACCTAAAGTATATCTCGGAGAATATGCTTCCTGGGGAAGTACTTTGGCGAATGCTCTTTCGGAAGCCCTGTATATGACTTCACTGGAACGAAACGGTGATGTGGTAAGTATGTCGTCTTATGCTCCGCTTTTAGCAAAAGAAGGCCATACGCAGTGGAATCCGGATATGATCTATTTTAATAATGCGGAAGTCAGGCCGACTGTAAATTATTTCGTGCAGAAATTGTACGGACAAAATTCGGGGGATCTTTACCTGAAGGGAAACATCAAGCTTTCTGACAACAAAGAAGAGCTTGCTAAACGTGTTTCTATGTCTGCTGTACGTGATAGTAAAACCGGTGACCTGATTGTAAAACTGGTGAATATACTTCCGGTAGAAATAAACACGAAAGTTAGTCTCGAAGGTGTTGGTACTGTTCTTTCCTCTGCCGTGAAATCAGTACTAACCGGTAATATCAATGAGAAGAACCAGAAACCTGAAATAAGCACGATAACAGTGGGCAAAGAATTTAATTGTACGATGCCGGCTTATTCATTTACAGTAATCCGGATGAAAACAAAATAAAATAACCAAATGCTTTGCGAGAACGGTTTTAGTGGAATTTCCGCTAAAACCGTTCTCTAATTAGGAATTGGACAAAACATCACCTGTTTTTACTTTTTTATCCTCCGGGAAATGAATCCAATTGTCTAATTTTGGCACACAAAAGAAGGTTTTAATCACTAATCTAATAATTAAAAACACACAATGAGAAAACTATTTCTGGGTCTCTTTATGATGCTCTTTGCAGGATCTTTGCTTGCACAGGAGTTTGTTGTTTCGGGACCAGACAAGCAGCTGAAAGTAAAAGTATTTGTAAAAGCAGGTGTTCCGACCTACGCCGTAACCTACAAGGAGAAGTCGATTCTTGAAGATTCCCCTCTGGGTCTAGTCACAAACATTGGCGACTTCAGCAAGGAGATGACGCTGACCGACCACAAAGAGTCTGTCATTGATGAAACTTACGAACAGACCCGTATCAAAACCGGTAAGGTGCATTACCAGGCCAATGAGCTGGTTTGTACATTCACTAATGTCCAAAAGAAGAAAGTTGACGTTACCTTTCGTGTAAGCAAGAACGATATCGCTTATCGTTATTCCTTGCCACAGTTCGGTGAAACTGCCCGTTGCATCATTGAGAAAGAGACTTCCGGATTTGACTTTCCACAGCAAACTACCACATTTATCTGTCCTCAGGCTTCTCCGATGATTGGCTGGATGAAGACAAAACCGAGCTACGAAGAAGAGTATAAAGCCGATGAAGCGATGGGTACTCCGTCACAATATGGCCGCGGATATACTTTCCCCTGTTTGTTCCACGTCGGGGATAACGGATGGGCACTGGTTTCGGAAACCG
This sequence comes from Bacteroidota bacterium, assembly GCA_030706585.1. Lineage (GTDB taxonomy): Bacteria > Bacteroidota > Bacteroidia > Bacteroidales > UBA7332 > CAXXIC01. The sequence continues at coordinate 9,967 of JAUZOF010000079.1, read as the reverse complement.
GAGTGACCAGCGGATATTGTGCATCACATTTGAGTGATGGTAGTAAGGACGGATTATATACCGTTGCATTTCCCGATGCGGGTGAAAACAATGGCGTAGGTGCTGCCAATGCAGCGTTGGCTTTGCCTGGCTCAACGCCGTGGCGTACGATTACCGTAGGTAGCAACCTGAAGCCTATCGTGGAAACTACTGTTGCTTTTGATGTGGTGAAACCGCTTTACCAGCCTTTACAGGAATACAAATTCGGCCGCTCTACCTGGAGCTGGATTATGTGGCAGGATAATAGCGTTAACTACGATGACCAGGTGAAATACATCGACCTAGCTTCATCTATGAGTTACGAATATTGCCTGATTGACGGTATGTGGGACAAGCAAATCGGTTACGATAAAATCCCTGATCTGGTGAAATATGCCAAAAGCAAAGGTGTGGATATCTTCATCTGGTACAACTCAAACGGCTCCTGGAATGATGCACCACAAGGTCCGAAACAGCGGATGAATACCTCCGTTGCCCGTAAGCAGGAGATGAAGTGGTTGAAGGAGATTGGTGTAAAAGGATTGAAGGTTGACTTCTTTGGTGGAGACAAACAGGAAACCATGAAACTCTATGAGGATATTTTGTCAGATGCAAACGAATATGGTTTAATGATTATTTTCCACGGTTGTACATTACCGCGCGGATGGGAGCGTATGTATCCCAACTATGTGGGTAGCGAAGCTGTACTTGCATCTGAAAATCTGATATTTAACCAGCATTTTGATGATATGGCAGCTTTTAATGCCTGCTTACATCCTTTCATCCGCAACTCTGTCGGTTGTATGGAATTTGGCCCTGTGGTACTCAACAAAAGACTGAACCGCAACAATAATGGTGGTCAGATCCGTAAAACAACGGATATCTTTGAGATTGCAACAGCTGTTTTGTACCAGAATCCGATTCAGAACTTTGCCATTGCGCCAAACAACCTGACCGATGCGCCTGCATTGGCCATTGACTTTATGAAGAAGGTTCCGACTACTTGGGACGAAACGCGTTTCATCGACGGATATCCGGGCAAATACGTTGTTATCGCTCGTCGTCACGGAGCAAAATGGTACGTAGTCGGAGTGAATGCCGGCAAGGAAGCATTGAAACTGAAAGTAGATTTGTCTTTGCTGGCAGGTCTGAAGGTTACCCGTTATTTCGATGATAATAATGCTTCAGCACACATGCAAAGCGAATGCATCGCGAAATCAGGTAAGACCGAATTGGTTATTCAACCGAATGGCGGGGTGATTATTATTAGTGCGAATCAGAATTGAAAATAAGGACGATGAAAGTGATATTTTACCGCGCAAATGAATTAAGAGTTCATTAGATTAAACATTCATCGTTCTTTTATTCTTAGTTCTTTCATTCAGCTAGTTGGGAAATTACTCTATTGGCTGAATGAGCTTTGAAACAATACGTTGTTGAAGCCTTAATCAAGTTGATTAATTTGTTTGCATAAGCAAGAACAGTTTTGACCAATAGGTTTACTGATTGAATGTTTGATTTGAAGGAGGTTTTTTGGCTACAATAAAAAAACGGGAAACAAAATTTGTTTCCCGTTTTTTTATTGTAGCCAATATGTTGTTTCAGATTATTACTTAATCAAAAACTGCGAACTGATGGATTCATTAGTGTAAACACGTTTGATAGTTTCACCAATCAAGTCTGCCACTGAAAGAATATTTGCTTTAGGACAACATTTCTTGAATGGAATGCTGTCGGTAAAGATAATTTCAGTCAAAGCAGAGTCCGTTACCCGTTGGCTGGCAGGGTCAGACATCACTGCGTGGCTGGTTATTGCTCTTACAGAGATAGCTCCGTTTTCTTTCATGATATTTGCCGCTTTGGTGATAGTACCGGCTGTATCCACCATATCATCCACCACAATAACGTTTTTGCCCGAAACATCACCGATGATGGTCATTTGTTCCACTTCGTTTGCTTTCGAACGGGTTTTATGACATAAAACCAAAGGAACACCGAAGTATTTAGAGTATGAGTTTACACGTTTTGAACCACCTACGTCAGGCGACGCAAACACTAAGTTATCAAGATTTAATGATTGGATGTAGGGGATGAAAACGGATGATGCATAAAGGTGATCCACCGGAACATCGAAGAATCCCTGAATCTGATCTGCATGAAGATCCATCGTGATCAGACGGTCAATACCCGCAACGCTCAACAAGTCGGCAATGAGTTTCGCCCCGATTGATACACGTGGCTTATCTTTGCGGTCCTGGCGTGCCCATCCAAAGTAAGGAATAACTGCAACGATTGATTTGGCAGAGGCTCTCTTAGCTGCATCGATCATCAGCAACAGTTCCATCAGGTTGTCTGAATTAGGATAAGTTGATTGGATGAGGAAAACATGTGAGCCACGGATTGATTCTTCGAAAGAAACAGAAAATTCACCGTCTGCAAAATGAGTGATGTTCATTTTTCCAAGTTCACAACCAATGCTTTCACATATTTTTTCAGCTAAATAATGGGAAGTAGTTCCCGAGAAGATCTTGAATAGTGGTGGTGTTTGTGCCATCTCGTTTGAGTAGATATGGGTTTGTTAAATAGTGAGTACAAAAGTATGAATATTTGTCCGCTTTCGGGCAATATTTGGTCTAAAATTGATGAGTAAACTATTATTCTATCAGAAAACACTTCATCATAACCCCTGAAAAGGCCTTTACCGATATCCTAAATGGTACCGAAGAGCTCAATTCCCGTGTAATTGTGTCACCTGTACAAAGGTCGGTGAAATTCAAAGTAGCACCTTCCCTAATGTTAAGGAACTCGAATGCATGCATCGGAATATTGATGGCAATATCCACATCTTTCTGGTCAAAATTTGCCACAATAAGCAACATCTCTTTTTCGTATTTGCGGATGTAGGCGTATTGCTTTTCAGGATTGAAGGTGATATTGTGATAGTTTACATACATCAGGTCATAAAATTCGCCTTTACGAATAGAGGCTTCTTCATTACAAATGACCAAAATGCGGTTGTAAATCTTGCGCAATTCTTGTTGTTCTTTTGATAATGCCGATGTATTGCATTTTCCATCATTATACCAACTGCTAACAGTTGTCGGATTCCAGTAATCGAAAATACTAGTTCGTCCATCCCGTCCGCTGAATCCTTCGCAGTCCATCCCTTTTTCTCCCAATTCCTGACCGAAATAGACCATAAACGGTCCCTTATTGATTGTCGAAGAGACAATGAGCGCAGGAACAGCCTTTAATGGATCTCCCAGAAAATACTCAGAAGCAACACGTTGTTCGTCGTGATTTTCCAGAAAGTTGAGCATTTTGTTGTCAATGCCGCCCAATGATTGCCAACATCCGGTAATGGCTGATGCGGGTTTGTATCCTTTGGAAATTTCTTTTAGTGTATCATAAAGACCTACTTTGTCGTAGAGATAATCAAATTTTCCATGACGGATAAAATTATGATATTCAGTTGGATTATAAACTTCGGCAATGAAAATTATCTGATGGAAATGCTCTTTTATCTGTGGAATAACCCATTCCCAGAATGCCACCGGAACCATTTCTGCCATGTCGCAACGGAAGCCATCAACACCTTTAGCGGCCCAAAACATAAGAATATCGCGCATCTTAACCCAGGTATCGGGGGTAGGATGGAAATGGTGATGCCCAAAATCCTGATAATCCACGCCATAGTTTAGTTTCACCGTTTCGTACCAGTCATGAACCGACGGGTAGGCATGGAAGCAGTCATTTCCGGTTGCTTTAGCCGGTTTTTCTTTATATTTTTCTTTTGGAAACTGCATCGGGAATTGCAGTTTAAGCTCTTCATTATGTATATAATAAAAGTCGTTCTGTGGATCAAAGTTGACCATTGTATCGTCGTTCGCTCCCAAATCGACTACACCTTTAGGTTTTGCATCTGATTTATACTGACGGGCAACGTGATTCGGAACGAAATCAATGATGAGTTTCAGCTCTGCCTTATGAGTCCGTTTAATCAGATTCTCGAACTCTTTCATGCGGCTGGGGACATCATTGGCTAAATCCGGATCGACATCGTAGTAGTCCTTAATGGCATAGGGTGAACCGGCATTTCCTTTTACAATGTTGGAATTATCTTTGGCAATGCCATAAGCAGAATAATCAGTCCGGGTAGCATGTTCTATCACACCGGTGTACCAAATGTGGGTGCATCCTAGCGACCTGATTTCATCCAAGGCTTTAGTTGTGAATGCTGAGAATTTTCCACAACCGTTTTCTCCTATAGTTCCGTTGAATTTATTTGTTGTGTTTGGATTTCCAAATAACCGGTTGAAAACCTGGTATATAATAACTTTGTCTTTCATGTCGGATAATTTTTTTCTATTCTAAGAAAATGACTTTGTTTTGTTCCTGACTCTGGAACGCCGCTTCCAGGACACGGATTAACTTTAGATTTTCTATTGCCGGTACAGCCGGATTTCCATTTCTCAGCAGGCAATCAGCGATATTGTCGTAGTAGGCTGTGTAATTGCCGGGGATGGTTTTCTCTTTACGGCGAACAACTTCTCCGTTTATTTCGGTATGCAAGATGCCCCAATTGGCTTCAGGTTCTTCTCCCCAATGGGTAGAGCCCGGTATTGAGCCACTTTTTAATGCTTCTTCCTGTGGATCAAGACCGTATTTGACAAAAGACCCCAGTGTTCCATGTAATGTATAGCGTGGAGTTTCTTCACGCATCAGGTATCCGGCTGACAGACTTACCTGGATATCCGGGTAAATGAGCATGATATGATAATAATCGTCCACTTTGGCGTTATCTCGCAAAGTGGCGATTCTGGCAAAAACACCTTTGGGCATTCCAAACAGGCAAATAGCCTGATCAATCATGTGTGAGCCCAGATTGTAGGTGGTTCCTACATAACGGTTTTTAGCCTCTTTCCATGTATTCGGTGGAATATAGTTGCGAAAGCGCTGAAAGCTCGAGCGGAATTCAACTACACGACCTAAAAGGCCCTGCTCTATAATGCTTTTCACCGTCAGGAAATCTCCGTCCCAACGGCGATTCTGGAAAACAGTAAGCAGCAGACTCTTTTCGTAAGCAAGAGCAATGAGTTCCAGACCTTCCGCTACAGTAAAAACAAATGGTTTTTCAACTACGACATGTTTTCCAGCATTAAGGGCTTGCCTGACAAAGTCATAGTGCGTAGTGTCTGGCGTATTAACAATAACCAGTTCAATTTCTTTATCATTCAGCAGCTCTTCTAATGATTTGTAGATTCGCGTATTGGAATAAAGTGCAGCCGCTTCATTTTTAGAGCGTTCGCAAATAGCTGTAAGTTCAAATTCGGGATGAGCTACCAAAAGAGGAGCATGGAATACTTTTCCTGACATTCCGAAAGAGGCAATTCCAACTTTTATTTTTTTCATTGTAAGAGTTTTCCTATTGTTGACGTTTCAGAAGCTCGGATAGCGTGGAATGGTAACCTAGTTGAACCAACTCATTGAGGTATTCCAGGTTAAATATGTTATTGAACTTTCCTTCAGCCGTTTCGATATAAAGGTCACACAATTCTTTGTCCGGAATTGTATTTGCTTTAAGCATCATTAAAAAAGAGCGCTCAAGGATTCCGAAAAAGCTGTTTTTGTAGTCCTCTGTCAAATAGGCCGTAACATTTATTCCAAATAAAGTCTTACACTCTTCCCTGATAGGTCTGACCGGAAGGTTGCAAAGGACGCCTCCGTCCACATAATTGATATTGTGTATTTTAACCGGTTGGAAAATGATAGGAATGCTACTTGATGCGCAAATAACATCTATCAGTGGGCCGCTTCTGAAAAAAATGCTTTCGGCATGATCGAAGTCTGTTGCACAGACTACCAGAGGGATCTCAAGTTCTTCAAAAGTGCGGGCTTTCAGATACTTTTCCAAGAAGTTTTTTAATCCTTTAAAAGTCATAAAACCTCCGCGGGCAAGAGTGAATTCGGCTAGTGAAGTAAATGATTTATCAGAAAAGATATCTACGATTTCGTCCGGTGTGTAGCCATCACAATAGAGAGCTCCAATAATAGAGCCGGCACTTGTCCCGGATATAATTTCAGGGAAATGACCATTCTCATTTAGCGCTTTTAAAGCACCTATGTGTGCAAAGCCTTTTGCACCTCCGCCACTCAATGCCACTCCCAATGTGTAATTATGTTTGGAAAAAATCATTGACATTCAACTTAAAGTTTTCGTTTCTGATATATACGAGTCGGCAAGATAAGAAAAAATTCCTCTCCGGATAATTTAACGGGGAGAAATATACAAAAGACGCTTAGCTTTTCTAAAAGGAAAAACTAAGCGTCTTTTATATTGAGATTCAAAAATTAAGCTCCCTGAGTCGCTACGTTTTTGTCCACTTTTTTAATCAACCCCTGAAGCACAGCACCCGGGCCTACTTCTGTAAAGTCGTTTGCACCGTCAGCAATCATATTGATAACCGATTGAGTCCAACGTACCGGAGCTGTCAACTGTGCAATCAGATTTTCTTTGATAACAGCAGGTTCTGTTTCTGGTTTTGCATTTACGTTTTGATAAACCGGACAGATTGGTTTGTGGAATTCAGTCGCGTTGATAGCTTCAGCAAGTTCTGCACGAGCAGGTTCCATTACCGGAGAGTGGAAAGCGCCACCTACTTTCAGTTTCAATGCACGTTTAGCGCCAGCGGCAAGCAGTTGCTCGCAAGCTGTGTCGATACCGCTTTCAGTACCTGAAATTACGATTTGTCCCGGGCAGTTATAGTTTGCAGGCACAACTACATCGTCGATTCCGGCACAGATTTCTTCTACTTTTTCGTCTGAAAGGTTCAATACCGCAGCCATAGTTGAAGGAGTAGCTTCGCAGGCTTTTTGCATGGCCATAGCTCGTGCATAAACCAATTTCAGTCCATCATCGAAAGACAATGCTCCGGCAGCAACCAGTGCGGAAAATTCACCTAAAGAGTGTCCGGCAACCATTTCGGGAGCGAATTTTTCACCCATAGTTTTTGCCAAAATCACAGAGTGTAGGAAGATGGCAGGCTGAGTTACTTTAGTCTGACGAAGATCTTCATCAGTACCAGCAAACATCAGGTCAGTGATGCGGAATCCTAAAATTTCGTTCGCTTTTTCGAACATCTCTTTAGCCAGGGCAGAGTTTTCGTACAAATCTTTACCCATTCCTACAAACTGGGCGCCTTGTCCCGGGAATACAAATGCTTTCATTTTAGTTGTATGATTTTTAAACGAATATGTTCGGAAGGACTCTCTTGTTTTTCGATTGTTTGTGGCTGTCGAAACGGACGTTCTTCCGGTTTGTTTCAGTTCTTGTTTTCAAAATTACGGCCGCAAAATTAGCAAAATAATCGCTAACCCGTTCAAATATCGCCTATTTTGGTTTATATTTGCGTGAAATCGCAACTGGCGATTGTTTCAAAAGACAATCATTTTCTTTCAAACAATAAATATTTTGGCCATGAATCATTTACTTCTTTTCAATCTGGGCACACCGGAAGTTGTCGTTATTGCAGTGTTAGTTCTCCTTTTATTTGGTGGTAAAAAAATCCCCGAGCTCATGAAAGGGCTAGGCAAAGGTGTGAAAAGCTTTAAAGAAGGCATGAATGAGGTGGAAAAAGAGATTAAAGGCGAAAACGATAAAGAGAAAAAAGATCAGGAATGAAAGCGGCTTCAGCTGAAGAGATGACATTCTGGGACCACCTGGACGATCTGAGAAAGCGGATTATTTATTCTTTGATTTTTGTGGGTTTAGCGTCCATTATTCTTTTTATTTACATGCCTGATTTGTTTGACCGGGTTATCTTAGCGCCTTGTCATTCTGATTTTATTTTCTACCGTTGGTTGGCAAATCTGAGTCATGTCGTACCGATAATGCCGGGTTTTTTTCTCTCACGGTTTGATATAAATCTGATTAATGTAAATCTGGCCACTCAGTTTATGACTCACATGTCGCTTTCCTTTTGGCTGGCAGTGGTGTTGAGCTTTCCTCTTATTATATACCAGATTTGGCTATTTGTTCGTCCGGGATTGTACGATCATGAGCGTAAGAATGTTGGGTGGGTATTTTTATTTGGAAATTTCATGTTTTTTCTGGGTGTTGTTGTAAGCTATTTCTTGGTTTTTCCCCTGACTTTACGATTTTTGGCAACCTACGAGTTGAGTAGGGAAGTGAAAAATTTTATCTCCCTGGATTCCTATATCGACAATTTTACAATGATGTGTTTTGTCATGGGAATTGTATTTGAATTGCCATTGCTAGCCATGTTGTTATCGAAGTTGGGAATTCTCAGACGTACATTCTTTCACAAATTTCGGAAGCACGCTCTGGTCGTGATTATGATTCTAGCTGCTGTAATTACACCCACAGGAGACCCATTCACTCTGATGGTTGTGTTTTTGCCCATTTACCTTTTATGGGAGCTGAGTGCCCTGTTGGTAAAGCCTGCACCGAAAGATTTGTCATAAATTATTGGTAATTTTGTTCCCTGATTATTTGAAACAGAACAATTAGTTATGAAGAAAACCCTTGTCGATTTGTTTGAGGAAGCGGTGCAGCAACATGCGCAGCGTCCTTTTTTGTATGAAAAAACCGATAAGAAATATATAGAAACCACTTATGCCCAGACTCATGATCTGGTTTACCGCATGGGGGCCGGGTTAAAGGCGTTAGGTGTTGAAAAAAGCGATAGAATTGCCCTGCTATCAGAAGGTAAAGGTTCCTGGATTATCAGTGAACTGGCAATGTTCTATGCAGGAGCAATTAACGTTCCATTGTCTGTAAAGCTTGAAGAGACCAATGATTTACTTTTCCGAATCGAACACTCTGATGCGAAATATGTGATTGTTTCCGGACAACAATTGCCAAAGATTCGTTCTATCAAGGACAAAATGCCGGCGGTAAAGCAGATTATTGTTCTTGACCATTTGGAGAAATACGAAGAGCGTGAAATTGCACTTTCTGAGATTTACCATCTGGGAAAGGAATATTTTGAAACAAATACCAAAGAGGGATTTGTGCAAACAGCAAAGGCCTTGCAGAATGATGATTACGCTACGATCACTTATACATCAGGTACTACCGCTGAGCCTAAAGGCGTAATCCTGACTCATCGTAATTATACGGCAAATGTGGAGCAATCACTTTCGTTGCTATCTATCCCTCCAGGATGGATAAACCTGATTATTCTACCTTTGGACCATTGCTTTGCCCACGTGGTCGGATTCTATATTTTCATGAAATGCGGAGGTGTCGTTGCATTTGTGCAAACCGGTAAAACACCTTTAGAAACGCTGAAAAATATTCCTCTGAATATCAAGGAGGTTAAACCTCACCTTTTATTGAGTGTGCCAGCATTAGCCAAGAACTTCAAGAAGAATATTGAAAATGGTATAAAAGCTAAAGGTGCATTTACGGTAGTGCTTTTTAATCTGGCGCTCAAAACGGCAATCACTTATAATCAGGATGGCTGGAATAGAGGTGCCGGATGGCGTTTTATCCTGAAACCGGTTGTGTCTTTATTTGATAAAATCCTTTTCTCTAAAGTGCGTGAAAATTTTGGAGGTAACCTTCAGTTCTTTGTGGGCGGTGGCGCTTTGCTGGATAAGGATTTGCAACAATTTTATTATGCTTTGGGGATTCCAATGTTTCAGGGGTATGGTTTGTCAGAAGCTACCCCGGTGATTTCATCAAATGGTCCGGTCAATCACAAATTCGGATCTTCCGGTGTATTGGTAAAGCCTTTGGATATTAAGATTCTGGATAATAACGGAAAAGAGCTTCCTGCCGGTGAAAAAGGAGAGATTGTGGTTCGAGGCGAAAATATCATGGCCGGTTACTGGAAAAATCCGGTGTCATCAGCAGAGACCGTTCGCGAAGGCTGGTTATATACCGGCGATATGGGTTATCTGGGAGAAGACGGTTATTTGTATG
>JAUZOF010000789.1 GCA_030706585.1 Bacteroidota bacterium | reverse complement strand
AAATTCAACGATTTGTGGGGCTTTTTGTTTATTTGTCTTTCCTGAAAAATGACAGATAAAGGACAACAACAGACCTGATTTCTTTCCTAATTCGTACCCCTTTTCTCTTTTCCCAAAAAAAGGTAAGATATCAACAGTTAGCTATCTCCCCATCATCTTCCCCCTACAATACTAAATTTTAGTCCGCAATCCCATTCATTAGATTACAAATGATTATTATTTCTTGATTAGCTGTATGTGATTTCCTCTTCATTAATGTGATATTTATATTCGTAAATAGTTGATTTTCGGACGTGAATAGTCTATATTTGCATAATAAACTAGCAACAACACATCATAATAAACTAGTAATAGCACAATACAAAAAACTAGTAACAGCGCATTATAATAGACTAGTAATAGAGCGTACAGCTAGGCAAGAATAATGAAGTCTTAATAACAACCAAAGCAATATGGCAACAGTACAAGAGAATCTGGCGAACTCACTAAAAGAACTACAAAGATTTCAAAATGAGCAAGGACTTGCTATTGTAAAATCATCAGATATTTCCAGAGTTCATTTAGTAAGATTGGTGAATAACGGTTTTTTACAGGAAGTAATGAAAGGGTGGTATATATCTTCCCGTCGGGATGCAACTCCGGGTGATACTACAAACTGGTACACCTCTTACTGGTATTTTGTTGCTGCATATGCAAAAGCCAGATTCAAGGAAGATTGGTGCTTAACGCCGGAACAATCGCTTTCTTTGCATAGTGGCAACCGTACTGTTCCCTCTCAGATTATTATACGAGCCTTGAAGGGCTCAAATAATATTGTTAAGTTACTCCATAATACCACTTTGTTGGATTTAAAGACAACAGTTGCAACTCCTGTTTATAAGGAGTCGCAATTCGGATTAAATATATATACGTTACCTGAGGCTTTAATCGAGTGTAGTCCGGATTTTTTCAGATTAGATAATATAACTGCTCGTACATGCTTGTCTTTAATCTCTGATTCCTCTGATATATTGCGGATTATACTGGAGAAAGGACAAACGACCAAAGCCGGTCGTCTTGCCGGAGCATTCCGAAATATAGGAAATACAGTAATTGCCGATGAAATAATCGGTACCATGAAAAGTCTTGGTTATAATCTTCGCGAAGAAGATCCATTTACAACATCATCGACAATAGCTTATCAAAGAGTAACATCTCCTTATGAGACCCGATTACGATTGATGTGGCAAGCTATGAGAGAGGACGTGATAAAGCTTTATCCGGAATCGACCAAAACGTATTCTGATATTGACTCTTGTTTACAACTAATAGAAGAACAGTATAAGCAAGATGCATACAATTCTCTGTCAATTGAAGGCTATAAGGTTACAGATGATCTAATTGAAAAGGTAAAAAGCGGGCAATGGCAACCGGAAGAAAATACTTCAGATTTGGACCAAAAGAATGCTATGGCTGCAAGAGGGTATTGGCAAGCTTTTCAGGCTGTAAAGGAAAGTATAGCTAAGATCCTGAACGGGGCCAATGCTGGAAAAACTATTGCAGATGACCATCGCATATGGTATAGAGAGCTATTTGCTCCTAGTGTTCGTGTCGGATTATTGAAACCCTCAGATTTGGCAGGGTACAGAACACATCAGGTGTACATTAAAGGTTCAATGCACACCCCTTTTAGTGCTGATGCCGTGAGGGATGCTATTCCCGTTTTATTTGAATTGTTGGAGAATGAATCTAACGCAGCTGTGCGTGCTATTCTTGGCCATTTCTTCTTT
>JAUZOF010000788.1 GCA_030706585.1 Bacteroidota bacterium | reverse complement strand
ATATCGTTCCATTCAACGAATTGGATTATCCGGATTTTACAGCATCAGTTGAGGCTTTTGAAAGGCTTAAGGCAAAAACGCCCAAAATACATCCTGTACCGATCAGGTATTACGATATCGATGTAATCACAAGCGATTACCTGATTAATAATATTGATAATGCGTTTAGAGCCTGTGCATTGAATAGGGTGGGAAATTTGTCTTTCGACGATTTTTGCGAGTACATATTGCCTTATCGTGCTAGCATAGAACCGCTCCAGTCGTGGCGGGAGCATTATGCGCAGAGGTATGCCTGGATAGACGATAGCATTCGGAGCAATCCTTCCAAGAGCCCTGTTTCCTATTTTTCGAACGAAATAACAACAAATTTCGTGAATATCTGGGGTAAGGAAACGCGCAAAGAACCGTTGCCTCGATTGGGGGCAATGCAATTGATTTTCCGCAAAAAAGGTTTTTGCGAGGATGTTGCCGATTTATCCGTTTTTGCCATGCGTTCGCTGGGATTTCCTGCCTCGGTGGATTTTGTCCCGTTTTGGGCTACATCATCCGGATCACATTTTCTAAATAGTACGTTGGATGATCAAAAGAGGCGGGTGGCATTCGAAGCCTATTGGGGTGGTACCATTTGGGATGGCTCGGTAAAGCCGAAAAAATTTGTCAGGGAGCCGTCGAAGGTTATCCGATCCACCTACTCCAAACAACCAGGTGTATTAGCTGGTTTGGAAAAACAGGAAAATATCCCCGATGGCTTTTTGCGAACCTATAACTACCAGGATGTGACGTCAGAATACTGGGAGACTAATGATTTGACCTGCGGACTCTTTGCTGCAAACCCCATACCACGTATTGCTTACTTGTGTGTACTCAATTACCAGATGTGGCAACCCACTTGGTGGGGGCGGGTAGCCAAAGATTCGGTCACGTTTACAAATATGCCTAAAGGAGTTGTTTATCTACCGGTTTACTATATCAACAGCCGGATCGTGCCTGCCGGTTACCCGGTTGCACAAGGTTACAATCATCAACAAGTGCTGAGCCCGGATACCGTTCATACTCGGATAGTCAAAATAGCAAAACAAGATAAATACCTCAAAATCAGACCGAATTCAATATATACCTTATCTTATTGGGATAATCAATGGAAGGTAATCGGTATAAAAATGAGCGATGAGAATACCCATGAGTTGACCTTCGACAAAGTCCCTTCCAATGCACTTCTTATTCTGATCCCCAATTATTCTGAGCGGAAAGAACGCCCCTTTATCATCACTGACGAGGGCGAGCGCGTGTGGTTTTAGGGATTATTATAAGCCGATGAAAAGGCTAAAGCCATTTTCATGGCCGCAGAATCATACACCCGGAGCTTTGAAAACGGTCGAAGACCTTTTCAATGATTTGGAAATCCACTTTAACGCTGACAGGTGCAAGCACACTGCCAAGTTGGCAAAACCGACAATATTTTTAGCCAATTGAATGAGAATCAATATGCAAGTCACTAACCGGACAGCGTCGATAGACCTGTCAGCGTTACAAATTTGAAATATAAGCTGTTTTTTATGTCAATAGAATAACCGAATCGCAACCTTGAAAACGGTCGCAGACCTTTTCAACGGTTTGAAATATATCAATTGTTTAACTCAAAAATTATCAGTTTTCTATGAAAAAGAAAATCTTTCTGTTTTTTGGATCGGGCTGTTTGCTTGTATCCGCAGTTGTAATCGCGCAGCAGATTTCGCAAGACGTATTGCGGCGTTACCATCCGTCTGTGGT
>JAUZOF010000787.1 GCA_030706585.1 Bacteroidota bacterium | reverse complement strand
GTAATCCTCTTCCAGAACCGTCGTGGATATGCACCCTACATCGAGTGCAAGCAATGTGCTTACGTTCCCCGGTGTCCGCATTGCGATGTCAGTCTCACCTATCACAAGCACTTCGACATGATCACTTGCCACTACTGCGGCTACACGACCAAAGTACCGGCCAATTGTCCAAGTTGCCACACGCCCTCGCTACAAACGAAAGGATTCGGTACCGAGCAAATTGAAGAAGAGATAAAAGCGCTTTTCCCGGATGCCAAAGCGGCACGCCTCGACCTCGACACAGTACGAACAAAAAAAGGTTTTGAGAAGATAATTCGCGATTTTGAAAGTCACTCCATCGATATTTTGATCGGCACGCAGATGGTGACCAAAGGACTCGATTTCGGTGATGTGAGTTTGGTGGGGATTCTGAACGCCGGCAACCTACTGTTTTATCCCGACTTCCGGGCGCACGAACGGGCTTTCCAGCTAATGGCACAGGTAAGCGGTCGAGCCGGACGGAAAAGTAAACAAGGGTTGGTAGTTCTCCAAACGCCGGAGACGGATCATCCGGTAATCCGACAGGTAATTGCTCACGATTACAAAGGAATGTTTGCTACACAAATGAGGGAACGGCATGATTTCCGATATCCGCCATATTTCCGGCTGATAAATATCATCATCCGCCACAAGGATGCAGGAGTAAACAATCACGCGGCTGCTCTTATCGCCGATGAGCTTAAAAAGCTACTTGGAACTCGTGTTTTAGGGCCGAACAATCCTCCCGTAGGCCGAATTCAGAACTGGTACATCAAGCATATTCTCCTCAAGATAGAAAACGCAGCTTCACCAGATGCTGTCAAGGAAATCATCCGGAATATTGTGAGTGGCATCCAATCGGATGGTCGTTTCAAATCACTTCAGGTCAACTACGATGTTGACCCCATGTAATTAATCGTAGAAATTCCAGGAAATCCCCATTTTCATCGTTGTCGGATTCATAGGATAATTCGGCATGGAGAAATAATTCTGGTTAGGCATAAACGACTGGTTTACGTGGTAATATTCCAGAAAAAAACGGGTTTTCTTCAAATGAAAATTGGCGTAAGCACTTGCAAGGGGATAGTTGCCTATCTTGATTTTGTTCTGCACATAAAACTGACCAGTTGCAGGCATATAAGCCGGGGCATAATATGACGTATGGAAATGCGAAGATACTCCTAACTGTACCCGCAATACATTAAAAAGCTTTGTCTGGTAATACAAATTATTGTACAATGCCAATGCCGGCAGAGGAATAACATTCTGATTACTGCTCACCTGATATACCCCTTTGTTTTCCAGGACAAAATGCTTTCCAAGAAATAAATCAAGACTCGCATCCAAAGCGACTATCTGGACACTACCTGAAGCCTGCGTAGGCATTGCATTCGCATTGAAGTAAAGACAATTAGTATTATTAGCTACCTGAAGGCCCAATTTCAAATGCCTTTTAGGCAACTCTATACTTCCTCCGATATAGGTTTGAAATTCCTTATCAAAGTTATTATTCCAAATAAAATGATTTGAATAATAATGCTCCCAGAAATAAGATGCGGATGTATTTCTGATTCTTGCCATGGCTTTCATCGCCACCGAATCCTTCCACAGTGTGAAATAGCCACCCACTCGACCACTCAGCTCAAAGTCTCCTATTTTCGGGCCCACAATAACTATATTCCCCTGTAGATTATAGCGATAAATCCGCCCTTCATTCTTCGCAAGAATTCCTCCGACACGCGTATTTTGTTCCCAT
>JAUZOF010000786.1 GCA_030706585.1 Bacteroidota bacterium | reverse complement strand
TCTGCAATTTCCTGGTAGCTACGGAACATGCCAATTGCCTGATAACCCCACAATCCACGATCTGCGCGTCCATTCGGAACAATATCGTCTAATTCACGTGCTGCAGCATCTTTCCATGGAGCCTTAAGGATTTTATTATCGGAGTAACCGGTATTGAGTCTAACGTAATATTTGAAATCCTTTCCAATCTTATCTCTCCAGCCTAAAGAAATTTCAATACCATAATTATCAATAGAACCGTAGTTTGAGGCAGAAGCTAAAGCACCTACTGTGCTTGGATAACTAGGAGCATCTGTAATAGCCATAAATACTTCACGATTCTTATCGTAATAACCATCCAACGTGACTGTTAAACGATTGTTTAGGAAAGCTAAATCAGAACCCAGATTACTCTTGTAGCTCTTGTCCCAATGTGAATCGCGATTGGGTGCTGCACTAGGGATTTGAAAGTGAGCTCCGGCATAAGCACTTGGATTAGTCCCGAAAATAGGGCCTTTTACTGTTTCTGAACCATAGAATTGTGCCCAAGCCCATGCCGCAACATTGTCACGTCCCAATAAACCGTAAGATCCACGGATTTTCATGTAATCAATAAATTTTGCATTATTCTTGAACCATGGTTCTTCTGAAATAATCCAGCCGGCAGACAGGGATGGGAATGTTCCCCAATAATTCTCAGGAGCAAATTTGGTACTTGCATCGGAACGGAATAAAAATTCTGCTAAATATTTATTGGCATACGAGTAATTGAAACGACCAATGTATGATAATACACCTCCTTCAGAACGGGAGAAGTCTGTTGTTTGATTTCCTCCTGCTCCATTCGCTTGATAATTGGTAAATGTATATGGATTGGTAACATTACCCCATACATATTCTGATTCATTTTCGGCTTTTTCAATGGAAAACAATCCGCTTACGTCATGTTTGCCGAATGTACGCGAATAGTTGGCTATAAAGTTCAACTGATAACTATCACTGCGACTCATATTTCTTTTCAAGTAATTCCCATTGGAAACAGGTACAGTAGTCATACCTGAAAAATTCATTGGTTGCTCTTCTGTATCGGTGTACAGGTGTGAACCACTACCACCGCGAGCTCCATCTGCAAATTTATAGAGCGAGTAATCAGCACCGTATTCGTTGTCTTTTGTTGTGCTGATATTCTTAGAATAAGTAGCTTGCAGTTTCAATCCTTTCAAAATATTACTCCATCCGAAATCATAATCCAACGAAGAATTAATGACCATGTTTTTAGGCATGTTCTCAACGAAATTACCGAGGTTCTCGACAACATCGTAATTGTACAGTTGCGATTGTTCAATGGCTCCGTTTGTAACACCATAGGCTGGAATAGGCATGCCATTTACATATTCAGGAATATAACGGGGACGTGTCAATAATGTCACATAGTCTTTATCGGCATTTGAGCCCCCAGCTTTAACATTTGCTTTTCTTGTATTACCGTAGTCACCCGATACCCGTAAAGATGCTTTTGTCCACTTATTGATTTTAGTATCTACACCCATATTGTAATTCCAGCGGTTGTAATCAATTCGGCCCAGGTTACCATTTTGCGTTACATACGACATTCCTGCAAAATAAGTTGCGTTATCTGTACCTCCGCTTATATTGACACTATGCTTTTGTGTTAATGCAGCTTTCCAGTATTGGTCAAGCAAATCATAATTAAGTCCCTTCATGGCATTCAATTCGTCAGCCTGAAACAGATCGTTTTTCTTATCATAAGGGCTCGTAGGGTCAGCAGCACGAATACCAT
>JAUZOF010000785.1 GCA_030706585.1 Bacteroidota bacterium | reverse complement strand
TATTCGATTCGTTGGTGCGCGGATTGCAACTGGCATTTTTTGCCATCTTTATTCAGCACATGTACTCGTTTTCGCTTAGCAATCCGCAGGATTACCGGGCCTGGTTTACTACCCTGAGCGCTTTCGTCTTGTTGTTTCCCATGTTTATGCGTCTGCCGTGGCAAATGCCGGTCTGGGTGCATCATGCCGTGAAAGTCGGTGCTTACCTGATTGCCGTGGTGATGCTGGCGACAGTAACGTATGCTGATGGAAAACATTTTGACTTGAATTACAGCAATATAATTATTTTGCTGCTCGCCAATATGGCGGTGTTTGGCTCGGCTATCTACCTGCTGACACGTACACGCCCGTGGTTGCGGGTGGCGATTTTGCCATTTGTGATGGCAATTTTGCTCTGTTCAACCGAGGCTTTCAACGGTTCGTGGCAAAAGGCGTTGTTCGATTTTTCGCCATTTCCATGGCTCTACAAGTTCAACTTTCTGAAATACCTCTTTATTGTTATTCCGGGAACCATTGCGGGTGAGTATGTGCGGGAGTGGTTTATTCATCCGACTTCTGATAGTGGTAAAGAAAAAGAGAAACCGATGGCTTACGGATTGGCTTTGCTGGGTATTGTGTTGATTGTAGTTAATCTTTACGGACTATTCAGTCGCCATCTGGTGTTCAATCTGGGTGCGACTGCCGTTTTATTGGCAGGAGGAGGATTGTCGGTGCGCCGTGCTGAATCATCGTTCGCTTTATTGTGGCGCAAGCTTTTTCGGGCGGGAGCGTTATTGTTGCTGTTAGGGTTGTTCTTTGAAGCGTTTGCAGGTGGTATCCGCAAGGATTATGCTACTTTCAGTTACTTCTTTGTCACGTCGGGACTTGCCTTTATGGCTTTGATGACATTCTCTGTGTTGTGCGATTATTTTGGTTGGCATAAGGCAACCTCATTTCTGACGCTTTCGGGACAAAACCCGATGATTGCTTATGTTGGTGCCGATATGATTATCTATCCGTTGTTCAATATTTTGGGATTGCTTCCCCTGTTTTTTAAGTTTTGCGCCGACGGTTGGTGGGGATTTCTGCAGGGTGTAGTGATCACCGCATTGGTAACGATGATCACTATGTTTTTCTCAAAAATCAAATGGTTTTGGCGAACGTAAGCTATTCAAATGCCTTTTTGACGGCTGTGATATTTTCACCGCTGCATTCGTACCAACTGAAATCTTTTGCTTCGTTGGGAGAACAAAGCGACAGTGTGGTTAATCCTTGCATCGGACTTTCTACCAATTTTTTTCCGGACAGGTGAAGTTCTTTTACTCCTAATGTTTCGGTAATGATTTTTGCATTGCCGGGATTGATTCCACCCCCGGGAAGGATGATGATTTTATCGCCGGCAGCTTGAACCAGTTGCTGTAGCATGGGCAGCCCTTCCATAACTGAATTTTTGCAGCCGGAAGTGAGAACCCTATCAACACCGCAATCAATCAGTTTTTGCAGCTCTTTCAGAGGCTCGGCACATTGGTCGAACGCGCGGTGGAAGGTGACAGACATGGGGCGTGCAACGTTGATGAGTCGTTTCAGGGCTTCTGTATTGATGGTTGTGTCGCCGTTGAGAACACCGATCACGACGCCGTTGACGCCCATTTTCTTGCAGATCCTGATCTCTTTCTCGATCGCTAAGAGTTCGGTATCATCGTAAACAAAATCGCCAATCCGCGGACGAATCAAGACGTGTAACGGAATGCTGACGGACTCGCGTACTAACTCAATGGTTCCGACAGAAGGAGAGAGTCCTCCTTC
>JAUZOF010000784.1 GCA_030706585.1 Bacteroidota bacterium | reverse complement strand
GTGATTCTGGGTTTCCTCGAACTGGCACTGGCCTTCAAGTTCTTCTCTGTGGCTGATTTGGCTTACGGTTGGCATTTGCTCGACCGCGAGACTTTCCTCGTTATCTGGATTGTGATATTTGCGTTATTGGGTATCTACCTGTTGGGTAAACTTAAGTTACCACACGATAGCGATGTTCAGCATGTTTCTGTGCCCAGACTGTTTATGGCCATTGTTTCGTTCTCGTTCGCCGTTTATATGGTTCCCGGGTTATGGGGAGCTCCGTTGAAGAGTATCAGCGCTTTTGCGCCGCCGCTTTCGACGCAGGACTTTAATCTGTATAAGAATGAAGTTCATGCTAAATTCGATGATTACGAAGCCGGCATGACTTATGCAAAAGCCAATAACAAACCGGTTATGATTGACTTTTCCGGGTTCGGATGTGTCAATTGCCGAAAGATGGAAGCGGCCGTGTGGATTGACCCGAAAGTCAAACAGATTCTGGAAAATGATTACGTGCTGATTACACTGTTTGTGGATGATAAGCGACCATTACCAGAACCAATTACGGTAAATGAAAACGGCAAAGAACGTAAACTCAGGACTATCGGGGATAAATGGAGTTATCTGCAACGTGTCCGCTTTGAAGCCAATGCGCAACCCTTCTATGTTCTCTTGAATAGCAAAGGGGAACCCATCGGACCATCTTATGCTTACGATGAAGATGTGAACCGGTTTGTCCTTTTCCTCGAAAACGGATTGGCCGAATTCAGGAAGACATCAAAATAATATACTCATTTTTAAATCCTCAAATTTTCAAATTAAAAAGATGCATACCCGTCAGGAACAAATGGAGGCCTTTGGGCGACTCCTCGATATACTGGATGAGCTGCGTGAAAAATGTCCCTGGGACAGAAAGCAGACCAATGAAAGCCTTCGTTGTAACACCATCGAAGAGGTTTACGAACTTTGTGATGCCATCATCTCCGAAGAAGATACACTGATTAAGAAAGAGTTGGGCGATGTCCTGCTTCATGTGGCCTTTTACGCAAAAATCGGTTCTGAAAAAGGTGTTTATGATATCAAAGACGTTTGCGATGCGCTGTGTGACAAACTGATATTCCGTCACCCGCATGTCTTTGGTGAGGCGGAAGCCAATACCGCAGGGCAAGTAGAACAACAATGGGAGCTTATTAAACTGAAAGAAAAAGGAGGAAATAAGACTGTACTCGAAGGTGTTCCCACCGGACTGCCTGCTTTGATAAAAGCGCACCGCATACAGGATAAAGCCCGCAATGTCGGTTTTGACTGGTCGGAACGGGAACAGGTATGGGATAAGGTGCAGGAAGAATTCACCGAACTGAAGACCGAAATCAATGAACTGGATCACGATAAGATGGAAGCCGAATTCGGTGACCTTTTCTTTAGCCTGATTAACGCGGCACGCTTGTATAAGATTAATCCGGAGAATGCACTGGAACGAACCAACCAGAAGTTTATCCGCCGTTTCAATTATCTGGAACAGCAGACATTGCTGAAAGGACGTTCACTGAAAGATATGACATTAGGGGAAATGGATGAAATCTGGAATGAAGCCAAGAAAATGGGGCTTTAAATCGGATTTGATTCTTAAAACCTGTTGTAAAATAGCCGATATTTCCCGTAGTGGTTAAATGATGCAAATTAAGCGAGGGTTTGTGTTGTGTTTGTATGTTGTATAACACAAAACTCACTATATTTGCAATGTGTTTTTCATGGTATTAGATTTTAAGGTTAATAAAGGGTTGAGGTTGTCGTGATGACAACCTTTTCTT
>JAUZOF010000783.1 GCA_030706585.1 Bacteroidota bacterium | reverse complement strand
TGACAGCGATTATCGAAACGTTTAAGTATGGATTTCTCGGACAGGGTACATTCTCACTGCTTTATCTGACATATAGCCTAATAGTTACCGTGGTTTTACTTTTTGCAGGTGTTGTAACCTTCAACAAAGTACAACGCAGTTTTATGGATGTCGTGTAATAACTTCGGATATGAATGCCATCGAATTCAACAACATCAGTAAACAGTATCGCTTGGGACAAATCAGTACCGGTACGGTTTCACACGACCTGAATCGTTGGTGGGCCAGGTTTCGGGGAAAGGAATATCCTTATCTGAAAATCGGAGAGATAAACGACCGGTCGCACAAAGGAACGAGTGACTATGTGTGGGCATTGCAGGATATTAACTTCACGGTAGAGCAGGGCGATGTTGTCGGCATCATAGGCAAAAACGGTGCCGGTAAATCTACCTTACTCAAAATATTGTCCAAAATCACAGCTCCCACCACCGGCGAAATCAGAGCCCGCGGTAGAATAGCCTCCCTGCTTGAGGTCGGCACCGGTTTTCATCCTGAAATGACGGGGCGTGAGAATATATACCTGAACGGTTCCATCATGGGCATGACCCGTTCAGAGATTACCCGTAAGCTGGATGAAATCGTTGATTTTGCCGGAGTGGAAAGATATCTGGATACCCCTGTGAAACGCTATTCTTCGGGCATGATGGTCCGGTTGGGCTTTGCTGTTGCAGCTCACCTTGAACCCGAAATACTGATCGTTGACGAAGTGCTGGCTGTAGGTGACGCTGAATTTCAGAAAAAGGCGATCGGGAAAATGCAGGAGGTATCGAGGGGTGAGGGGAGAACGGTGTTGTTTGTGAGTCACAATATGTCGGCAGTCAGATCATTGTGTAAGAAAGGAATAGTTTTGAGTAATGGCCGATGCGAAAAATACGGTTTAGTTGAAGATGCGATACGTTATTACTTAGAGAATAGCGTGATTAGTAGGAACTTTGAATTAAGACAACATATACAGATTCAAAATGCCGGGCTTGAAGTGAAATCAATTTCGATAAATGGGAAATCGGATTGGATCATCGATATTAATCGGGAGCATCATGAATTTGAGATTACAATTTGCGGATTTCTAAAGGGAAAGAAACGAATGGCGCTGGAAGTCCGTTTTTTTGATGTCATTGGTCTGCCAGTGGCATTCTTTTCCGGAGGACACACTTATGGTGAAATCCATGAATACGAAGGCGAATTTATGTTTTCGGAAAGGATAAAAATCCCTCACAATCTGACCAAGGGGTGTTTTAACGGTTATATAGCTCTGACTTACCCCGGATTTGAAACCTATTTTGAAACGGATCGGTCCATACAGCTTAATGTTGAGGGTTTAATACTTTATACAGGACATGTGTTTGAATATGAGAATGCAGGACTAATTGTCCTCGAAAAAGCATAAAATGGTATATATGAGTTTTATATCAAAGTAAGATGAAGATAGTATTCGTTACATATGGTGATAGAGTCTATAAATATGCACGAAAGAGAATTGAGGCAGAAGCCAGGCAATTGCGCATTTTCGACGAGTTTTATATTTACACGGAAAAAGATTTGCCGGATTATATAAAAAACTCTCCTTTGATGGCATTTGATAAAGGAGGTGGATATTGGATATGGAAACCTTTTGTAATCTGGAACACTTTAAAGCAGCTTAATGCGGGTGATGTGATATTTTATGCTGATGCAGGGTGTACTTTAAAGAAATCGAAAGAGTGGGCTTATTATATTAATGCGCTACAAGAAGGATATAACGGCATTTTGTTTCAATA
>JAUZOF010000782.1 GCA_030706585.1 Bacteroidota bacterium | reverse complement strand
GTTTTATATTAAAACGATGGGTCTCCTCATTAATGCGGGCTTATGTATGAATGGAGAATAAATGGGATAAGGAATTTTAAAAAGCAGGAAGGTTGTAAATGTTATTTTAATTCACGAATCGGATAAAATTTCGGGGCCGTTACGCCCCGAAATGATGATTTGTATTGCCTTTCAGCAATTGTTCTACTACTCAGAAAGAGATTTTGGGAGAAGTGTAGTGAGTTTATTTCTTTTGAGCTATCCACTGTAAGGCGTTGCCGCTAAGTTCCAACGTCGAGTTGGGAGAGATGGATCGGGTAACTTCGTTGAATCCAATCTCAGAACTGAAAGTTCCGCCTCGTAATGTGAGGTTGAGCTTTGCTATTTGGTTGCTTTTGAGAATGCGGATGGCACCGGTTTTAGAAGTGGAAGCATCTAAATAGTTAAATTTTGAATTCACAACAGATATTCGTCCCTGAGATGCAGAAGCAGCAAGATGTAATGTATCCAGATTAAATCCGTTCATCTCGCAATCAATCCCATTAGTGGAGAACATTTGCAGTTTCGGTAATATTAAAACGGCATTTCCATTGTTCCCAACCCGGACAAACAAATTGGAATCGGTTACTTGCCATTTTATATTCACGGTGTCGCTAATCATTAACATGTTGCTGTTGCCTTGCATCACAGTTAGGGGGCAACTCCAATGACTAGAACTCCATGAGTGATAGTCGGACGATGTTATGATATATACGTTTTTGATCGGTTTGTTTAACGGATATTTTTGGAGTTGGCGATACGGATCATTCCAGTTGGTATGGTCATACATTTTTTTGATTCCGGCGGCATTGATTGCAAAGCCGATTGTAAACACAACTATGGTGCTTATTATTATGATGTTACTCGTTTTCATGTGCTGTTTTTTACATTTAGATACAATATGGAACTTACATGTCGGGTGCTTACTCATGTCCGAGAGCATCGTCGTTTCTGTTCGTTTCGTTTGGGAAACCGGCTTTATATTGTTCGAAGCGGGTCGTTATTTCTTTAAAATCGATTTCCAGTAAGAGAATCGTCTTGAAAATATCGGGCAGCGTATTCTCCAAAAATGGATTTTGAAGCGTCTCCATCACTTTTTGTTTGGCATTGGCCGCGATGAAATAACCTATTCCCCGTCGGTTGTAGATGATCTCTTTTTGTTCCAGATATTCGTAGGTGCGAATGACGGTATTGGGATTGACTTCCAGTTCGATGGCCATTTCGCGGGTCGATGGAATTTTATCTTCTTCTTTGAATATCCCAAGCAGAATTTTTTCGCATACTCTGTCGGCTATCTGAATGTATATCGAATGTTTATCCTTGAATTCCATAGGTCAGAGTTGTTTTTCTTTTATCTTGAAATAGAGTGCAAACCAACAAATATAGACAAGGTAGTTTGGCAGGTGCAGCATACTTTTGTAGACCATTTGACCGTATTCCTGGTTTCTCAGGTAGGAAATTGTATCGAAGCTACCATTCCTGAATCCTTCGATGGGAAGAATCCAGTTATAAGTCAGTCCGGGAAGTACATAAAAGAAGAAAATGAATAGAATAATGATTGCAATAAAGGTTTTAACAATGGCATACCGCCTAAATGTGTGCATCCCGAGCAAAATAAGCGCTTGCAGGGTTAGAAAAATCAATAAGGCATCCTTCATTGTTGCTATTTCATACTTTGAAAAGAGGGTGGTGGTTGTGTGGTAGAACGAGTCATACACAGAGTGCATTACCGGAACCGAGATGGCCAGTGCAGCACCAAATGCAATTAACATTACCGGAACCACAAACAG
>JAUZOF010000781.1 GCA_030706585.1 Bacteroidota bacterium | reverse complement strand
TGGCTGACACCTCTCTTATGTAAACATTTCGACGTTGGTTCCGTAAAATACGTTGTCCCAGCAAAAGAAGGAGATATTTTTTCAATGATCAAACCGGTTGACCCCTTCGAAATACCGGATAATATTATCCCCTATTTTAATCTGGAGATGGGATAAAGTAGAGATGTCGTAAAAGAATAAAGTTTACTCATTTTACGACCTGATTCCTCCCCATTTAGGGGAGGTTAGGAGGGATTGATAGGCAAAGATGAAATAAAAAATTCATTTTCAATAAAAGTCAAGGCGACTCCGGAGAAAAGCCTCTTAACAATCCTTCCCCTGCCTACCTTTTCAGAGATATTGTGTGACGCCAAACGCCACCACAAACGTTTGCATTAAACAATATGCCATTAACATCGGGACAAAATCACTTCCCCTTATTGTTTTCCTTACTTTTGCATTTCAATCTCTAAATCAGGATATCATGTCTCAAACAAAAATCTTCGCCCTGTTAGCAGGAATTCTATTTGCCACTATGGTCTCTTATAGCCAGAGCCTAAAATCTCCCAACGGAAATCTGACTCTCACTTTCGACATTCAGGACGGAGGTGTCCCCACCTACCAGCTTTCTTATAAAGGCAAAGCTGTTATCAAACCAAGTCATTTAGGCCTTGAACTAAAAGGTGAAAAGCAGGTCGAATTTGGTACCGGTATTGCAGTGGATAAAACACCGGCTGACCCCACAACCTCGTTGTACAATGGATTTAAGCTAAAGAACTCCACCACCTCTACCTTCGACGAAACATGGAACCCCGTGTGGGGCGAGGAAAAAGCCATCCGCAACCATTACAACGAACTGAAAGTAGAATTGATCCAGCCCAACACACAGCGTCAGATGAATATCTGTTTCCGCCTGTTCGATGACGGCCTGGGTTTCCGTTACGAGTTCCCCGAACAAAAGAATCTTACCTATTTTGTTATTCGCGAAGAACACTCCCAGTTCGCTATGGCAGGTGACCATACAGCAATGTGGATCCCCGGCGATTATGACACACAGGAGTACGACTATACCACCTCCAAACTATCCGAGATACGTGGATTGATGAAAGGTGCCATCACCGGCAATGCGTCACAAACTCTCTTCTCTCCAACAGGCGTACAAACTGCCCTGATGATGAAAACGGCCGACGGATTGTATATCAACCTGCACGAAGCCGCATTGGTTAACTACTCGTGCATGTCGCTCAATCTCGACGATAAAAACATGGTATTCGAATCGTGGCTCACACCTGATGCTCAGGGAAACAAAGGCTATCTGCAGGCTCCCTGCACCTCTCCGTGGCGTACCGTCATCATCAGCGATGATGCCCGCGACATTCTGGCCTCGCGCATTACCCTGAACCTCAACGAACCGTGCAAAATAAAAGACATATCGTGGATTAAACCCTCCAAATATGTCGGCGTATGGTGGGAAATGATTACCGGTAAAAGCAGCTGGTCTTATACCAACGATTTTCCGAGTATACAACTGGGGGTAACCGATTATGCAAAGGCAAAGCCCAACGGAACCCATGGTGCCAATACAGCTCACGTAAAAGAATATATCGATTTTGCTGCTGCCAACGGTTTTGATGCCGTTCTGGTAGAAGGATGGAACGTCGGTTGGGAAGACTGGTTCGGCCATTCCAAAGATTACGTCTTCGATTTCGTGACTCCTTACCCCGATTTCGACGTTCAGGAAATTCATCGCTATGCCGCCTCCAAGGGAATCAAGATGATTATGCACCACGAAACCTCGTCGTCTGTGCGCAATTATGAGCGCCACATGGAC
>JAUZOF010000780.1 GCA_030706585.1 Bacteroidota bacterium | reverse complement strand
TCATCATCCAATAAGTTACACCATATCCACCATCAGCTGCGATCAAGGTTTGTTCAACATTACCTACGGCATTGTTGGACCCTGAGTTAGCGACTGCTGGAGCGTTTTCAGTTGGAGTAAACCTAACACCGTAAATTTCGGCGATTGTGCCTTCAAAGATGTAGGGTTTCTGGAACTGAATTGCTGACTGAAAAGCGGTATCTTTCATCAACTGTGCAGTCACGTTGTGTGAGTGCATAGCGGACATCATACCTTTAATCGGTCTGGCTGAGTTGTTTCTTAAGGTCGTAACAGAATCAAAAATATCGTTCATCACGATTTGATCTCCACTAGTTAAGAGTCCTCGGCTTGTCTTACTGTGTGAATATTGAACTGTAGTTCCGACTTTGATTGTATCCCTCACCTCAGTGTCAACTGAACGTCCTGCGTGCTCTGCATTTACAGCTCTAAGATTTGCCTTAATATCAGTAAATGAAGTATATGCAACAGGGCTACTCCACTCATGGCCTTTACCATAAAGGTAATCGGCTGTAGCGGTAATAACAGTGTCAGTTGGGGTAGCTGGAGTGAAAGTAGGGGCTGCTCCTGTAGTGTTTTTCACATAAGTAGCTGCACCTGTAAAGTCAGATCCGGAAGTGACTGCCGGAATGTCAAATCTAAACCATTGTCTGGTTTTACCATCTCTTTCTGCTACTTCCTCTTTGCTACCGAACTGTCGGTAAATCAGAGCAAATTTAGCGAAAGCTAATGCTTCTTTGACATAACTAGTTTTTTCAATATCAGTTAATGTACCAATTGCAATTGCTGCCATATTTTATTCACCTCCTCTCAACGTTTATTCCTATTTCTGGCATTCAGTCGCTCTACAGCGGCTTCCTGCTCGGTTGTCCACTCCTCAGGCGGTGTTTTCATCGCCTCTGAAGCAAGAACCTCGTCTGGGTCGGCTGCTTTCGCAGGTCCGTTATTACCCAAGACTTTGACATCCCTAACAGTTGGAGCTTGTGTAGCTTCTCCTGCTAGTTCTGCATCCACCTCTTCCAGGTAATCCTGAATATCAATCAAAGCTAATGGGACCGTAGTCGTATTAGGATTGATAAACCCTCGCGGGTTTTTTAAGATGGCTTTTTTTACGTTTCCAGGAACATTGGGGTATTGGTCAAGAAGATCTTTAGCACCTTCCTTTAGCTCACTTTCGGCTTGTTTTATAAGCAACTTTTGAACCTCAGGATTAGACCAAATATCTTGTGGATCAGCTGTGGGCTGATTCCCTTGATTGTCCGTTCCCCGTTCGGCTGCCTCCCTTTGGAGTTTCTTTCTAGCCTCACGTTCGTGTTCCATTGCCTTCTTATAATTCTCAGCTTGAGCTTTATAATCTGGCTCTGTTACTGGCGTGGTGTTATCTGGTGCTGGATTTGTATCCGCACTGTTATCACCCGTATCAGTCGTTGTGTCGCCTATAGCCGGTGGCGTTGGAGTAGTTGTATCTAACTCCGGATTTACGGCTTCTGGATTATTTTCGTCTTCCAAACGTTATCACCTTCTTTCACGCGTTTTTTTACAAGGGTGCGGCCTTGACCTGAAGGTACTTTAAAAATATATGTAAAGTGATAGCGTGGAAATTAGATAAGAATTTGACTTTAAGTGATAGTGGGACTATCATTCCCACTGTAGATATGAAAAAACCAAATACAAACGAAGAAGCTTGGGCACTTTTTAGTAAAGTGATAATCGCACAGATTATTATAGATTTAATTGGGTTTTTTAGTGGATGGTTTACCGATTACTCTACTTTTCTTTTTCCCTTTCAAATACC
>JAUZOF010000078.1 GCA_030706585.1 Bacteroidota bacterium | reverse complement strand
CCTATTCTTGTGCTGTCAAACTTGAGATTTGAGACTCGGAATTTAATCTGCGGAAGAAATTCCCCCGCAGATTATTAACACTACTCCCAACCCGGATTTTGCCAGTTCTGACCTGTCAATGTCAACATTTTAGTGACTTCACTACGTTCAATTGGATAAAGCAAATATTTATCACTGGTAGTCACTCTGTCATCAAACTTAAAACGATTATAGGTTGTAACCGATCCATTCACGGTAATATCCATACCTGTAATTACCTTAAAGATATCAAGCGTTTTCCAACGACGAACATCAAAGAAGCGTTTTCCTTCGAAAGCAAATTCGATACGACGCTCGTTACGGTATCTGGCTTCAAAGTCTGCCTTTGACAAGCCCGAGGGCAGATCCGGCATACCGGCTCTTGTCCGTATTGCATTGACAGCATCACGTGCTGACATGGTCATGCTACCTCCGATTGTAACTTTTGTATCAGGATTGCCTGCATTATAAGCCGCTTCTGCAAAATTCATATACAATTCAGCCAAGCGGAACAATCGGTTATAACCATCGTAATTTGCATATTTTGAAGATCTGAAGTCATTAAACTTTCTCAAATAATAACCTGTGTGGGTATATTTTATATCCGTCCTGTTAATTCCTTCTGTTCCCCCTTCATATGTTTGAACCTTAACTCCAGTCGGTTGGTCCAAATAACGTAAAGCTCCGTTATAATAAATGGATGCGTAAAATCTCGGGTCACGATTGGCATAAGGATCTGCTGCATCATAACCGGAACCCACATTTATAACCGGTTGTAAATGCTGGGCATCTTTGTAACCAGTAATGGCTTGTTGACCATTCGCCATCTCATATGCATCAATCAACTCTTGAGAAGGACAAATACCTGATTCGCTTACCCCATCATTAGTAGGCAAACCAAACCAAGACCAAACGGACAGCTGACCATTAACAGCATAAATTGATTCCTTATCCGTCTTTCGCTTATCATATGGCGACGCTAAGAAATAAGATGCATACGCATTTGGAGCATTTGGAGAAACGATATTCCAAAGAGAATAATCATGAGAAAGACACTGATATAAGGCATCTTTGGTTACATTCAAAGCCTCAGTCCAGGTAAGTGTACCATCGTTAAATAAAGGGCTAACCGCAAACAGAGCAGCTTCCGATTTAATAGCATAAGCTACGGCACGTGTCATCATTCCATTTTGGCTATCTTCACTGAGACTCCATACAAAAGCCTGATCTGAAGTTGCGAGGGCTGCATCACAATCGGATAAGATTAGTTTTACGATGTCGCCAACTTTAGCTTTTGTTGCCTTCGAGTAGTCGTAATTAGTTCCCAAATCGGTGGTAACTAAAGGCACCTGTCCATATCGTTTAAACAGTTCTAGGTAATAATATGCCCGTAGTACACGAGCCTGAGCTATCCAACCCGCTTTTTCATTATCTGTTGCAAAAGCAGTAGACGTCGGCATGTTTGCGATAAAGACATTACATTTTCTGATTCCATCAAAGAATCGGGTCCAGGGTTGTCCATCAAAACTGTACGAGCCATAGTTATCCACAGACATACCAATAGAATACCAGTATCTGTAACGATCACCTGCATTTATCATACGTGAATCAACAGCTTCGTCCGTCAACCCTGCAATATCAAGGTCCATTCCATTGCGATAATTATAGCATGAATTTAAATATCCCTGTACGCTGTTCCGATCTTTAAATACGTCTGCCATGGTGGTATGTCCATCATTATTCAAATCCAGAGCATTATTACATGATATAAAAAACATAGCACATACAATGGCAGATAAAATCTTATATATTTTCATAGTCATAGTCATTAAATAAAAGCTTTTTCCGACATTTTAAAAATTAGCTCTAATACCGATATTATACACTCTGTACACAGGTATCTGTTGATAGCTATCGGCTTCAGGACCAAAATCATTTGATTTCATATGATCCCATGTCAATAGATTCTGGCCACTCAACACAAATCGCAACGACTCTACGCCAAAACGTTTTGTCATGTTTGTCGGAAGCGTGTACCCAAGTTCCACATTCTTCAGCCGAACATACGAGCGGTTATAAACATAGTAATCGCTATACTGGAAGCTTGTTGAGGTTCCGGTTGTAAGAGCCGGGGCGGTAATCTTCTCTCCATTATTCCAACGTTCTTCAGTCCATGCATTGCGATGCAAAGAGCCGTAAACGCCGTCATAAGCATTTTCCCATACTCCCATGCCTGAATACACAGAGTTCCACTTTCCAACACCTTCCACCAAAACACTAAGATCAAATGATTTGTATTTAAGAAGGCCGTTAAACCCAAATGTATAATTAGGAATTGAACCGTTTGTTATCGGAGCTTTATCCTTCTCATCTATAGTGCCGTCATGATTCAAATCCTGATATTTCAAATCACCTACACGAGGAGTTCCAAAAGAATAAGTAGGACCTTTGGCAATTTCGTTTTTGAAATTGTAAAAACCATTACCATTGCTATAATCTACCAAATAACCGAATACCTGTCCGTAAGAGAATCCCTGATCACGGAACGGATAAGCATAATCTGCTCCCCGGTTAACCTCGCCGTCGTATATTACTTTGTTCTTGTTATAGGCCACATATCCACCGACTTTGAATTCAAGTCCGTTCTTAAGAGCTTTTCCTACAGCCAGAGAGATTTCGTAACCTTTATTTTCATAAATCCCGGCATTAGTAGGTGGATATTGACCCAAGTCAACACCTTGATATGTTGGCGTCAAAGCAACAGATGTGATAACGGCATTATTGAGTTTTTCACGGAACAAGTCTACTGACAAGCTTACCCAGTTAAAGAGTCCCAAATCAACACCGACATTGGTTTTCTTGGTTTTTTCAGCTCTTAAACTCGGGTTTCCAAGGCTATTTTCATTCACGATGTAACCCAATGCGCCGATAGGGCCACCACCATCAACTTTCACATTATCTTCATAAGAATAGCGTCTCAATCCGTTTTGGTCATTGGCAGTCATACCGTATGCTGCTCTCAATTTAGCCAGGCTAATAAACGACAGATCTTTCATAAACGATTCATTAGATACAATCCATGCAGCCGACACAGCAGGAGTTGTGGTCCATCTGGTCTTTGCAAGATATTGCTCACTGCCAGAATATCCACAATCCAGTCTTAATGCATATTTATGAGCATAGTTGTAAGAGACGTCGACTCCGGAATTAATGTGCATATAAGGCATAGGTTCTGTTGTTTCAAATCGCTGATAAAACGAATATGCCATTGCACTCAGGTGATGGTTATTCCAGTCGCGTTTATAATCCACTTTTCCTCTCAGGTATAAATCATAAAACTCACATGTATTTACGCCATAATTCAACCCGGAATTATCAGAAGTTCCTTTCCTCACAAAATCCAGCTTTGTTGGGTCTGTAGTCCTTGTATACAATCTGTGATCTTTGGTCGTAGAAAGAGAATTTGTGGTATTGGACATATAAGAAACATCACCGGTAACACTTAATCCTTTCGTAAGAAAATCCAAATCGGCCTTTACTCCAAAGTCTGAATAAATATTTGTAACTGTGTGATTGATATATCCGCTACGGTTGATCATTCCAAACGCTGAATCGCCTTCCTTCTGAGTAACAATTACTTCGTTTGCCGGATAACCAGCCCCCTCAACCGTTGGGGTAACGGGGCCATATTCAGTAGAGGGCATTGTAAACAGGTGAGGATAAATATTACCTAAAAATCCTGAGCCGGGAACATGTTCTTTTTTAACATTTCCTGCCACGTTCATATAGGCGCTCAAAAACTTGTTTATCTTAACATCCAGATTAGTTCTGAAATTGAACCAATACCATGCATTATTGGGGTTATATTTATCGTTCGACTCTGTCTTATACGGGCCATCTGTATGCATCAGGTTAAGATTTGAGAAATAGGTAACATGCTCATTACCTCCGGTCACATTAACACCCATACGCTGCATCTGCTGAACATTTTTCATTAGCAAGGAATACCAATTGGTATTGGGATACAGAGGATCATTGCCAGCGCGATATTTGGCTATTGCATCATCTGAATAAAACTTGTTTTTCCCTAAGCCGTCATTATAAGCAGCTTCATTACGCAGCGTTGCATATTCTGCCGAATTGATAAATACCGGTTTTGTGGTAACCTGTTGTAATGATTCGTCAAAATTAAAACTGACTTTTATTTTACCCGGGACTCCTCGTTTTGTTCTGATCAACAACACGCCATTAGATCCTTCAGCTCCATACAATGCCTGCGATGCCGCATCCTTCAATATGGTAACCGATTCAATTTCATTTGCTGAAATATACGACATACTATAACTCTCAGTCCCCGGATAACATACGACTCCGTCTATTACAACCAAAGGCGGATTGTTATGTATACTGGAAATGCCCCGGATATGAAGATCATAATTGGCCCGACCAACTTCACTATAGGTCTCATGAGCTGTTAAACCCGATAAATTACCGGCCAGAGCCTGAGTTAATATGGAAACCGGAGCTTTTGCCAGCTGATTGGAAACAGCAGTTGATGCAGCTCCCGAAAAATCGGTTTTAGACATTGTCGTATAGCCCAAATCTATAGTTTCGTCCATCTGGCTGATATCAGCCTTCATCTCCACATTCATTCCATCCTGCACACTGTTTTTCGTACTCTTATATCCTAATAAAGAAAAACCGTATGAATTGTCTTCTTGTGTCTTCATCACGGAAAACTTTCCGTTAACATCAGTAACCCCTATGGGTGTACCTTTTGCTGCTGTGATCACAACGCCAGACAACGGCTTGCCTTGCGCATCCTTAACCGTACCACTGATACTGATATTTTGAGCTAATACGGGTAACGCGAATCCGAGCAGAACAATAAGCACGTATATATATTTTTTATTCATTGTCATAATTGTTTCTTTTAACAGATAAAACTTCATTACCAGCCGGGGTTTTGCCAATTTTCGCCTGAAATAGCAATCATCCTGTTCACTTCATTAAGAGGGATGGGACTTTTTAACCATTTGTTGGTATAGCACTGACGTGGAGTGTTATTCACCGGTTTACGGCTATAAGTATAGGTACCATCCGAATTCCTGATTATATATGCTGCAGTAACCCATTTGTCTGTTTTTACAAGATCTTCATTTGGTTTGTGCAAACGGCGTACGTCGAAATAGCGAGCCTCTTCCAATGCCAGCTCCACTCGTCTTTCGTTTATAATCCGGTTCAAAAGGTCTTGTCCTGTTGTAGTTGATGGAATACCGGGCATTCCTACTCTGCTTCTGATTTCATTTACCGCAATGATAGCTTCATCTTCATGACCGGCATGAGCAGCTGCTTCTGCAAAATTCAAGATCACTTCGGCTAATCTGAATTCTTTGTAGTTGGCCTCTCCTCTGTAAGTACCATTGTTATCACTGGTCGTAGGAGTCATATATTTGCGGATAAAATAGCCGGTACGAGTTGCCGTTCTGCCGTTTGCAGAAGTTCCTGTACGAGGCTCTCCAATATAAGTCATGATATTACGTGTTCTGAAATCGGCATTTGCAGGAAAGTTTTCGGGCGATTCTGCGCTTTCAGCAAATGGCCACCAGCAATATCTTTTCGAACCATTATAGTAAATATCTGCATAAAAACGGGGATCTCTGTCTTTGTAAGGATCTTGCGGATTATAAAGTGTATTTGCTGAATTGTAGTTCGGATCCAGATGGGTTTCCTCATCGTTATACGGCTTTGAC
The DNA here is from genome assembly GCA_030706585.1 of Bacteroidota bacterium. Lineage (GTDB taxonomy): Bacteria > Bacteroidota > Bacteroidia > Bacteroidales > UBA7332 > CAXXIC01. The sequence goes on along the minus strand of JAUZOF010000078.1, from coordinate 6,451 downwards.
AAATTCAAAATAGGCTGACCATCCAGCGTTTCGAAACAATCTACCAACTCCTGAGAAGGACAGGTTCCTGTTTTATAACCACGCTGCGCACCGATACCTTCCACATCAAAACTCAAAGAGCTCCAACGTGTCTGGAAAATAGTTTCCTTATCGACAGGATTGGATGAATATTCCATTGTATTGGTGAAATATTCATTACACATAGCTGATTTGGCACTCAGAGGATAACCGTCGGGACCAAAATAGCAGTTACTATTTAAATAAGTATTCGGATCATGTAAAGTATTATACAGCTCATAACCCTGAGCCCGCAAACCTGCTAAAGCAGCCTTAGTAACCGTATAGGCTTCATTCCAGTAGTTTTTGTCTCCACAATACAATGGACTGGCGGCATAAAGCATCATACGCGATTTAATCGCATAAGCAATTGATTTGGGCAGCCGTCCGGCTTCATCACTGGTTGTAATACGCCAGGGCAATTCGTTGCATGCCAATGCCACATCGCATTCTTTTATAATAAACTGCACTGTTTCATAATAGCTGGCACGCTTTACTTTCGAAAAATCCTGTGTAAAATCATACGGAGTTTCAACTATAGGCATACCACAACCAAACCATCTTAACAGTTCTGAATAATAGTAGGCTCTCAATAGGTGAGCTTCAGCAGTCCACCGTGAGCGGTCACTTTCATTTGTAACCGTAGCTTTACCAATATTCTGTAAAAAATAAGCACAATCGTGTATAGATGTAAAATAATGGTCCCAATAATGTTCACAATTGGCACCCTGGCCAGTAACACCCCACGACGGATGATCCGCAGCAGAAGCATTTCCGCTGTAATAGCGAGCCGAACCTGCCCAGTTTACATCCAGGTCATCGGCATCCCAGGCCTCATCACTCCAGCAGGCTGGACCTCTTTCAAAGAAAAAGTACATATTACCTTTTCCTGACATGTTTTTATAACAAGTGTTCAGATAAGCGGCCACTTTATCATTATCCTTAAATACCTCGTCCAGTGAGAGCTTTCCGTCAGGAGCCTGATCAAGAGCGCTATTGCACGAAGACAAGAAGGCACAGGATGCGATAAAGAATGTATATATATAGTTTCTACATTTCATAGTATCAGATTTTTAAAAATTAACATTAAGGCCAAAATTGACCATTTTTGTCATTGGATATCCATAAGGATTGCTTTGCTCCGGATCCAAATGATCTGTATGCAAATGATCCCAGGTAAATAGGTTCTGACCTCCGACAAAGAGACGACAAGAAGTAACACCCATAAAGCTTAACGCTTTTTGAGGCAGCGTGTAGCCAAACTCTATATTCTTCAAGCGCAGGAACGATCTGTCCTGAATGAAAAAGTCATTCGGTTGCTGGCTTGTGCTATGCGTTGCTGTGAGTGCCGGATAGGTTATTTTTTCTCCACTCAGATAGCGCTCTTCTGTCCATGCTGTACGATGATAATTAAAATAGTAGCCATGCATAATATTTTCATAAACACCAGGACCTCCATAAGCCATTGAATAATGAGCTAAGCCCTGAAAGAAAACGGACAAATCAAAACCTTTGAAAGTTGTATTCAATCCAAACCCATAGCTGATTCCCGGTATTGGAGAATATTTAATAGGCACTTTATCCCGGTCGTCTATAGTTCCGTCATGGTTGACATCTACATATTTAAAATCACCGGGACGGGGAGTCCCAAAACTATAGGTCACGCCACTGGCCTTAATTTGATCTTTCGATACCCAGTATCCTCCATGATCAGCCCAATCAATTTTATAACCTAAGCACTGATACAATGAAAGTCCCTGCTGTTCATAACGGGTAGCATAATCTTCGGTACGAATCGGTTCGTCAAAGAAGGTAACTTTGTTTTTGTTCGTTGAATAATTACCCTTCAACTGGATATGCCAGTCTTTTGTAATATTTTTATTGTAAGTAAGTTCAAAATCTATGCCTTTATTTGACATTTTTCCCATATTTGCTGTGGGGATATTAGACAAATCAACCCCCTGAAAAGCAGGAATAGACATCCTGTTTATTAAAATCTGGGTTCTGTTTTCTGTAAAATAGTCTGCACTAAGGGTCAGTTCTTTGAATATTCCCAAATCAATACCCCAGTTCTGTTTATGCGCCAACTCCCAGGTAATTGTTTTATTTCCCAACAGACCCTGATCAACTGAACGAATAGCCGGAGTTCCTAATCCACCCACATAGCTCCCTCTGGATATTTGAATATTGTCCTGATACAAAAATCTCCCGCCATAAAACTGGTCATTTCCAACCATACCATTCGAATAACGTAATTTCAGATTATCTAACCAGTTAAAACTTTTCATAAACTTCTCATTACTGATCACGTAACCAAGCGATACAGCAGGAAAAAATCCGAAACGCTTTTCCGGTGCAAATTGTTCAGATCCGTTGTAGCACATATCATATTCCACCAAATAGCGAGCATCATATGCATAGGTTGCACGAGCAGCAATACCAATCACATTCCATGGAATGTTAGCACCAGCTTCTCTATAATCGCGCTGTGCAACAAACATACCTCCCACATCATGTTTCTTTCCGAAATTTCTGTGATAATTCAGCGAAGCCTGAGCATTAACAGAAAATAATGCATCATAACCACGATACATCGAGAGTGTCCCCGGTGAAGTACCTGGTAAGGCGTAATCAAACGTTCCTTTATCATAATTAGGAATTATTTCACAAGAGGTTTCATTTTTCGAGCCTTCACTTATCGTGTATCCGGAACTGTTATACGAAACCATTCCCTTCAAAGTCAATCCACTTGTAATCAAGCTACTCAAATCCCATTCCAAAGCTAATTGTGATGAAATATTAGCCTCTGTATAGTTGCGAAAACCTCTCCGGTTCATTACCTGAAAAGGTGAACGGTCCATATTGGAAGGTCGAACCACCAGTCCGGCAGGTACTCCATAACCGGGCAGCGTAACAGGACCTGCCTGAATAGGCAGCATAATTTGAGCATTATAAAATAAGTCAGTAATCATATGGTTTTGAGATCCATACAACCCAGCAACTGCCGGCATATTAGTTGTTTGAAGAGTTGTTCCCAGATTTAATTGAGCTTTCAATGAATTGGAAAACTTATAGTCCATATTGGAACGGAAATTTTCACGGTTCATTTCGCAAGCCGAATTATAGCCCAATTGGCTTTCAGGTTCAACCTTTAAATTACCTCCCTGATGAATATAACCAGCATTTAAGAAAAACGTAAACTTATCGTTACCGCCGGAGATATTCATATCTGCCTTTGTTTGAGGAGTTGATTTCTTAAAGAACTCATCCATATAGTAGTGGTCACAATATAAATATTTGCGAGCTTCAACTTTCTGGGCATAATCAGGATCCGAAGTATTCAGTCCCCACAAAGGATTTTTAAATTTAGCAATCACGTCGTCGCTAAATTCTGCAGGCTGACCATCATTAGCTAAAGCCTGGTTTCTCAAAGTCATAAAGTCCCAGGAATGCAAACGTTTATCTACTTTCTCAAATGAAGTATAACTTTGTGTTACATTCATAGATAGATTGGTCTTTCCGCTTTTTCCTCGTTTGGTAGTAACAATAATTACACCATTTGCTCCTTTGATACCAAAAACAGCAGTTGCAGAGGCATCTTTCAGAACCGAAATACTTTCAACTTCATTCGGATCTATCTCCGACAAAATATTGCTTCGGAAATTGTCAAAGTTCACCCCATCTACCAAGATTAAAGGATTGTTACCATTCATTGTAGCAACACCTCTTAAGTATAAATAACCAGCATCTTGCCCCGGCTGACCTCCATCTGATTGAGTTGCAATCAAACCAGGTATACGACCTGCCAGTGCAACATCGAGATTAGCATCTGAGCTCTTTTTAACATCAGCCATATTTGCTGTTGAAACAGAACCTGTCACAGAAGCTTTCTTCTGAGTTCCATAGCCAACAACAACAACCTCACTTAGAGACTCTGCATTTTCTTTTAATACAATGTTGATAGAAGTACGTCCTTGTACATCTATCGTCTGAGTCTGCATTCCCACATACGATACAACTAGCTTGGACTGTGATGGAACATTAGGAATAGCAAATTTGCCATCTACGTCCGTCAAGGTTCCATGTGTTGTTCCCTGCACTTGTATAGTCACCCCAATAAGAGGTTCTCTTTTTGAATCTGTAACCGTACCCGATACAGAGACAGTCCTGTTTTGCCCATTAACGGCAAAAGGCAGTAGACACAAAAAGATAAACGCCAAGCATTTTAACGGTTTTAACATTCTCTTCTTTCTCATCCTTGTTTAATTTGAGTGATAGATACTTAATTTGATCATGATATATAATTTAGGTTACGCATTTCTTCACTAGCCCATTCTTCAACTCCAAGAATTAGTTATTTGACCTGAACATAAACCCCAATTCATACAATTACTCTTATAATTGAGATACTACCACAACCTTTTTGCCTTAATTACTATACCTAAAAAATAAAATTCCAATTCTTTTACTTTAATGAACCATCTATTTTGAGAAAACACTTAATTTTACCTCTATTTTTGTTTGAATATTCCATACAAATTAGCATTAGCAAAATACGGAATAATATTATTTTTTATTCATGATTATTTTGGCATTTTGTATTTGCATTTTGATTTTTAATCCCATTTTTATTTTTTGACTCGTTATTAACTTTATAATAAACAATAACGTTTCTCAAAAGTTAACAATAAAAGAAACAACATCAAATTCGGAATTATCAACTGCAACCTGATATATATTAATAATGAAACAATTAGCTTTATAACAGCTAATAAAAAAAACAGAGTCACCTCTCTGATTTCAATGACAACAGAACAGAAGAATTAAAAATTTATCAATTCAAACAGTGTCAAACAGCAATAACACACACATTTTATTAAACATTTTACAGTATAATGCCACTGTGTTTTTACTTATTTTCATACATAAATTAATAATCAGTAATATCAATGTATGTTACTAATTTTTAACCATGTCAAAAAAGAACTATTTTATTTAATACGAGGAAACACATTACCACATTTGTAAAATATTTATATTACACGAAATACGACAAATATTTTTTATGTTTTTCCCCTTACAAAGTAAGATATTATTTATTTTTCAATTCTTGAAGATATTGACTTTCACCTTTAAGATTTGATTTTTTATCTCACAAACACATATATCTCAGCAATAGGTCATTATTATTTTGTTGCTTTGGGATTAATAATAAATACAAATATTACAGCCTACGCAGGCTCTGGTTTTAATTACTTAAACCACCAATCAGATATCCAATCTCAATAAAATGCAAACAAAATTCTCAAATCAGTTTTATATTTTATAAAAAAAAGAGGCTGCCTCAATTTCTATATTGAGACAACCTCCGTTCAAACAAGTGGGCAATCTGAATCTCCCCACCTCATAACTATTTTGTACAAATTACATACTATTAGTGCGGCAAATATCTATCGTTACATCTTCATTTGACATGGATTTCGACTTTACCTTTTATATCGCGTGACGAGCTGCCGAGCAACAACGTATAGCTACCCGATTCTACTTCCCAACCATGTTTGGCTTCATTGTAGAAGGCAAAACTGCGCACAGGCACTTCCAGCGTTACCACCTGAATTTCTCCCGCTTTGAGGAATATTTTCCTGAAGGCTTTCAACTCTTTAACAGCACGTGTCACAACTGATTTTTGCTTGCTCACATAGAGTTGAGCTGTTTCTGCACCATCAATTTTACCACTATTTGTGAGGGTAAAGGTTATTTTTACGATACCATCGGTGGCAAGTTCCGTTTTATCAGCTGAGGGCTTGGAATAGGCAAAAGAGGTATAACTCAACCCAAAACCGAAGGGGAACAGCGGCTCTATCTTTTTCGTATCGAACCAACGGTAACCAACCAGAATGTCATCCTTGTACCATACGTTTACACTGTCTCCGGGGTAAGAGAGCTTACCGAAAGAATGGGCAGCATTGTCGTCCAGTTTTTTCGGGAACGAAAAGGGTAATTTACCCGACGGATTCACGTCGCCAGAAATCACATCGGTTAGTGCATGACCGGCCTCCGAACCCAGATACCACCCCTGCATAATTGCAGAAACTTTATCTAGCCACGGCATGCCCACGGCGTTGCCACTCAGCAGCACTACGGCAACATTTTTGTTTGCTTTCAACAGAGCGCCTATCAGTTTATCCTGACCGAAAGGCAGGTCGAGCGATTTGCGGTCGCCACCCTCACAATCCTGAAAATGATTCTTATTGAGGCCACCGACAAAGAGCACCACATCGGCACCTTTTGCGACATCGACAGCTGCGGCAATCAACGAATCGACATTAAGCTTCGACGTCTCTTCACGCCCGTACATCGACGGACCGGAGGCATATCCAAGGCTATATGCGAT
>JAUZOF010000779.1 GCA_030706585.1 Bacteroidota bacterium | reverse complement strand
CCGATTGGTTTTTGGATGGAAAATTCGGAATTTTCATTCACTATGGACTTTATACCGTTCCGGCACATGCCAGTGAGTGGTATCCCCGTCATATGTACAGTAATCCAGGTGTTCAGAAGTGGCACGAAGAACATTTTGGAAAGGTGGATAGCTTTGGATACAAAGACTTTATTCCTTTGTTTAAAATGGAAAAATTCAATTCAGGTGAATGGGCTGAACTGTTCAAAAAGTCAGGTGCGAGGTATGTAATCCCCACCGCCGAACATCACGATGGTTTTGCGATGTATGACAGTAAGCTAACCCGTTGGAATGCAAAAAACATGGGGCCTCATATCGATTTTATAGGCGAATTGGGTGATGCTGTTCGTGCGAAGGGCTTGAAATTCGGGGTTTCTAACCACCGCATGGAAAACTGGGATTTTATGTATCCGCAGCTGGATGTGAAAACCGATTTATTTGATCCGAGGTATGCCGATTTTTACGGGCCACCACAAGTGCCACAGGTACGAAAATTGCCTAAAAACGGCGAAGAAGTGATGGAAGATCAGGCAAAGGCGTATCAGAGCGAGGCTTATCTGGAAGAATGGTTAGCTCGTTGTCAGGAGTTGGTGGATAAATACAAGCCTGACCTTTTCTGGTTCGATAACGGAGTGAACAGCCGCCAGCTCGATTCCATCAAACTGCGTTTTGCGGCTTATTACTATAACCGCGCTGCACAGTGGGGGAAATCGGTTTCTATCAGTACAAAATCTGATGCTTATCTGGCCGGCAGTATCCGCGATTTTGAGCGTCAGGGGCGTGCTCCGAAAGAAAGAACCGATTATTACTGGCAGGTTGACGATCCTATTGGCGATAAATTTGGTTACGTGGAAGGTATGAAGCTTTCAAATGCGGGCGCCATAGTGCGCAAATTGGTTGAAAACGTAAGCCACAATGGAAATTATATGCTGAACATCTCACCTAAAAGCGATGGAACCATTCCAGAAGAACAAAAACAAATATTACTCGGAGTAGGTAACTGGCTGACTATAAATGGAGATGGTGTTTATGGCACTCGTGCCTGGAAAACAGATAAAGACGGTCAGTTCTGCTTTACTACCAAAGGGGGAGCGTTGTATGCCATTTCATTGCAATGGAGCGAACAGCCCGTAACAATTGCAGCTTTGCCGATAAGTGCTGGCAAAGTATCGGAAGTGACTTTGTTAGGCTACAAAGGAGAAATCAAATTTTCGCAAGATGAAACTGGGCTGAAAATATTTTTCCCTGCAACTCCTCCGTGCGAGTATGCTTATACATTTAAAATAAAGGGCGTTATTAACAATACAGCGACAGGTAATGTGGATGCCAAAAGCAGCCTGAGTCATCTCGATTTTTTCTATGCAGGTGAAGCTAAAAAGCAAAATATGTATATTGTTCGCAAAGGGGAAGTGACTTGGTCGTATACCCATTCCGGCGAAGGTGAAATCAGTGATGCGGTGATGCTCTCAAACGGTAATATCCTGTTTGCTCACCAGTTTGGTATTACAGAAATTACGCCCGACAAGAAAGTGGTTTGGAACTACAATACTCCTTCCGGCACCGAAACTCATACGGCAGTACCCATTGGTAAGAACAGGGTATTGTTTTTGCAAAACGGGAATCCGGCCAAACTGATAGTGATGAATTGCTTTATTCAAAGCGGAACTCGCGTTCAATTCCTGAAACGTTGTATTGCCGGGTAGGCTCTTGAGGAATACGCCCAAGCAGCAAATCCGGATTTCGGCTTCTCTTAGTTCTACTCGCCGACAGACATATTGTCAAGCATTTGTCCATGACAGATGCTTG
>JAUZOF010000778.1 GCA_030706585.1 Bacteroidota bacterium | reverse complement strand
TGTTGCTGAGCATTAACCAGCAACGCACCCGTCAATAAAAAGGTTAAAAGAGTTATTTTTTGTATGAAAAAAACTCGTTTCTTTGATTTATTTGATATTTTTGTCATGACTCTAATTCTTTAGTGTTAAGCGCCCCTGATACCAATTGCCGTCGGTCGAAAGGGCGCTTTTGTTGTAGTTTATCTGATTGAAATAAAAAACTAATATGAAAATCCTGTCTAAAATCAGCTACAACAATAATAACTCATATAGATTCCCAGTTGGGAATACTTCTTCCGTGGTTTATAATATTCTGCTTTCATTTTCATTTACAAAGAGTGTTGTTTTTAATTAAAACTTTGATATACACTCGAATATATATCTTCCAACAGTTTCAGTCCGCCATGATAACCGACATAAGAACTGTGCAATATCACTTTTTCCTTGATGGGTACGCTGATACACACAAAATTGCCATCCAATTTGCGAGCCAGTTTCTTTTCGAAAATACTACCGATGATTAAGGGAGCACCGGAAAAATCTTCATCTTCAATTTGCTGATGTATTTTATATCCATCGGTTGAAAAAACGACATCGGCCTGAATGCCATAGCTAAATTCTTTGAAGTATTCGGCCACCCGTTCTTGGTGTTCTTCAGGCACTCCTTCTGTAATAAACTGTTTATTAGGCATCAAACCAAGATCATTCACTAAAAATTTTGAAACGGCAAGCGCATTGGCAGCCGTTGTAACCGTTGTAAATTTCTTGGAAGCCGTCCGGTTTTCAAAGAAAATATCTACCGAACGTTCCAGATAATAGTAATACTCTCTTTCATGTTTGTCAATAATCGTTTCCACCTTCTCCTTATCTAAACCGGCAAAATCACCAACTGCACGCAAAAATGCCGAAGTTTCATGGGCACCAATAGGCAGTGTCGGGTAATGCAAATAGGGAGTTCCGAATTTTGCCTCCAGCAATTTCACATTTTCCAGCCCGACCCATGGAGACACTAATAAATTGAATTCTGCTTGTGGTACCAGATCTACATTTTCCAATCCTCTGAACTCTCCAAAAATTGTATTCGGAGTTAATCCAAGTTCATGAACCAGATTTTCCAATTCGCGGATATTGCCCAACCAATAGGGATCGTAAGAGGGTACCGGTCCCCAGATGTTGACCAATCCTTTAATCACGTCTTCTTGAGGTTTGCGCGACAGATATTGATTAATAATGCCATTCACCACCCATTCGTGCCCTTCCAGATTCGTACCCTTAAATCCAGCGGTAGCAACCGATATGACAGGTTTTTCTGCATCTTGAAAATTGCTTACAACCTGATCAATGTCATCTCCTACAATTTCTACCGTACACCCTGACAGAACCACAAACAAATCTCCATCCATCACTTTCAATGAGTTTTGAATCACTGTCTGCAGTTTTTCTTCACCTCCAAATACCACTTCGTTCTGTCCGATATTTGTACAGGGATAGGTTTGAGGATTCAGGTAACCGGAGTCTCCGGTAGTGCCGGCAATACAGCCTGCAAGTTTCGAAGCACAACCTGGACCTGCATGTATGATAGGAATTGCCCTGTGGATAGCCTGAACGGTCTGCATTGCTCCCAATGCACATACATATCTTGGTTCGTCTAAAATTTTTGCCATTTTGTGTTTTTACTTTTTATTTATCTGTTATACAACTTGTTCTACGGCCTCATACAAAGAATCGTATTTTTGCTGCATCCACCATTTGGTATAAGGTAAGCGTACATGCTTGGAGAGATTTTCGGCAAAACTCCGATTCGTAATGATGTCGAGGAGAGTTTGGGCAAACCGTAGGGTTCCCTT
>JAUZOF010000777.1 GCA_030706585.1 Bacteroidota bacterium | reverse complement strand
CGATCAGATCGGGAAAGCACAAGTAAATCCGGGAGAATATGTGCAAAATTCACGTCAGGCTTTACATAAGAGCATCTATGGATTGGGAGAGTGGCGTGAAGAACTTGACAGCGCCGGCAATGCAACGTTGAGTAGCAGTCCCGGTTGGGCAGGGGCTTACCCCTGGATAGATAAGAAGAATCAGGTATACGGGTTCTTTCTGACACATATTAATCCGGGAATCAAAGGCTTTTCTTCTTTTTATGCCAGCCCGGTCATACCGCTGTTTGTCAGAGAAGTTATTTCCGGGGCTTCTTCAAATAAATGAATTAATTGACAATAAAATAATAGTTGAATAATGGCAAGAAAGATATTTGTTTTTCTCATGGTTTGTTTGGGATGCTTGTCGGCAAGGGGCGCAGAGATAATTCCTGAAACAAGATTGTCTCTGGCTTCGCCCGACAGTAAGCATGTGTTTACTTTTTATCAGAAAAGTGATGAAAAAGGCATCAAATCATTTTGGTACAAAGTTGATTTTGATGGACAACCGGTTGTTCTTGAATCGAAAATGGATCTTCAGATTGACAACCATATATGGGAACTTGCACTGGCGAAGAAATGTGATCAGCCACAAAACTGGTGTGATATTCTCACATTCGACAAAATTGAAAGAAGTTCGCATAATGAAACATGGAAACCGTTGTACGGAGAGCGTTCTCTTGTGAAAGATCATTATAATGCCGCCACCCTCTCTTTCTCACGCAAAGATGGGTCGAAATACCGGATGAACATTGAAGTCCGGGCTTATGACGAAGGAATAGCCTTCCGCTATTTCTTTCCGATGCATCCCGACGCGATTTATCACAAAATAACGGCCGAGAATACCGAATTTACAATGCCACACGGAACAACAGCATGGACAGCTCGCTGGGCGCAAGCACCATACGAAGAAAAACCATTGTCGGGTTGGACGGATGAGGCGGAACGGCCTTTGACATTGAAAGTTAATAAGAATCTGTATGCCTGTCTGGCTGAGGCCCAGGAAATTGAGTTTCCGCGGACAAAGTTTAAGCTGAAGAGTGATAATGTATTGCAGACATCTATCTATAGCACAGCTGATATGGTGACGCCGTTTGCCACTCCGTGGCGGGTGGTGATGGCCGCCCACCGGATAGGAGCTTTACTCGAGAATAACGATATTATCCTGAATTTGAACGAGCCGAATAAACTGGTTAATGCTGACTGGATTAAACCGGGAAAACAGATCAGGGAAATTACACTTACTACGGAGAACGCACTGGCTTGCATCGATTTTTGTGCTAAACATAAGATGCAGTATATTCTTTTTGACTGGAAATGGTACGGTCCGGCATTCGATTTCAATTCGGACGCAAGCAAGGTGGTTGCTCCGATTGATATGCCTAAAGTGATTGCTTATGGCAAAGAGAAGGGAATCGGCGTGTGGCTGTATGTCAACCAACAAGCATTGCAATATCAGGCAGATAAGATATTTCCGGTTTACAAAAAATGGGGAGTTGCCGTCGTCAAATTCGGGTTTGTGCAGTTTTGTACCCAGGGATGGGCCACCTGGGTGCACGAACTGGTGCGGAAAGCTGCCGATAACAATTTGATGGTGGATATTCATGACGAATACCGTCCTACCGGTTATAGCCGGACTTATCCCAGTTTGCTGAGCCAGGAAGGAATCCGGGGAAATGAGGAATTTCCTTCGGCTGAACATAATACCGTTTTGCCCTTTACCCGGATGATTGCGGGTGCAGCCGATTATACGGTTTGTTATTTTGACAAACGATTGAAAACCACACATGCTCATCAACTGGCGTTGCCGGT
>JAUZOF010000776.1 GCA_030706585.1 Bacteroidota bacterium | reverse complement strand
GTGACATCAAAACTCAAATCGAAACCGAAACGTCTGAAAAGCTGGCGATCGTTGCTGAATTCACTTCTTTTAAACAAGTCCTGGAGACAGAGGGTAACGCCATTCAGGGCGAACTGGGCAGTGTATTGACCAAACCACTGGTGGATGCCGATGCTTATCGCGACCAACTACACAAAGGGTTGGAAACTAACTTTGACTCATTCACCTATCATTACGAGGAGGCCAAAAGAGAGGCTGCCCGGAAACTCTCTCGTTTGTTTGGCCAATACGGCAATCTCAGAATAAAACCGTACAACGAAGAGAGCGCCGCCCTCACCGCTCTGGTCAGGGAACTGACCACCACTTATCTGGCCGAAAACACGCTCCTTGGCGGAGTGGAATGGACAGCCAAAGTGGAAGAGGCTAATAACAATTTCATCGCCCTGTTTAACGACCGCAATAACGAGATTGCCTCCCGCTCCATGGGCAATGTACGGGAAGCACGAGCAGCTGTGGACCCGGCATTTCAGGAAGTGGTGGATGCCATCAACTACCTGGCCAAACGCAACGAAGCGCTGTACGGTGGAATAATCGACCGCATCAACCAGCTGATCAGCTATCACAAAACCACGCTGGCGGCCCGTAAGGGACGTGCGGCAAAGGCCGGAGAACAGACTGCGGCTGGGCAGAATTAAGATAACCGATTATTAATATGGGTGTAAATGACATTGTTATCGTGTCGTTTATGCCCATAAATAAATCCTGATATGGATAGTTTTATTCCCAAACATGGCGGATATCACAATCTGCAGAGCTACAAAAAATCGGTCATTGTATATGACGGAACAGTCTATTTCTGCCAACGCTTTTTCAGAAAACCGGACCGCACTATTGACCAAATGGTACAGGCTGCCCGTTCGGGAAAGCAAAATATTATTGAGGGCAGCATGGCTTCGGCAACTTCGAAAGAAACAGAGCTCAAGCTGACCAATGTGGCACGAGCCAGCCTTGAAGAGTTATTGGAGGATTACCGGGACTTTCTCCGAACGCGCAAATACGCAGAATGGGATCTGGAGCACCCTTACACCAAACGATTACGGGAACTTAACCGTGTCCCTGAAGGCAATTATGAAACATTTCGCAGAGGCATAGAGAATGAAAATCCGGAGATTTGCGCCAATGTTATGATTGGTCTCATCAAAGTGACAACCTATTTGCTCAGCAAGCAACTCAAAAATCTGGAACAAGAGTTTCTAAAAGAGGGTGGTTTGCGGGAGAGGATGAGTAAGGCAAGGATTGAGGTGAGAAACAAAAATAACAAAGACAGAAAAGACTAAAATGACACAAAGGACTTTGAAGACAGCATTACGTCCTCAGAGTCCTTTGTGTCTTTAAAATATAATACCATCACTATTTCTTCTTCACATCCCGCAAAGCGCAATCAGTAGAATCGCACCCTCCACATCCGGAATCACAACCGTCATCCGAGGCTTTGGGATTCATTTTCCGGTAAATCTTATAACCGACATAAGCCAGGGCCAGAGCGATGATTAAGATTACTATTATCTCTTGTGTCATAGTTTTGTTGATTTTTATACCTGACAGGGTTTTCAAAACCTGTCAGGTATAAGCTTTTAAATAAACAGACTCCCCACCTGATAGATTAAAAACGACATGATCCACGCCGTAGCGGTCGTATAGACCATCGCAAATGTCGCCCAACCCCAGCCGGCCTCCTTGCGAATGGCCGCAATCACCGCGATGCAGGGGAAATAAATCAGGATAAATATCATCATACCGTAGGCCACCAGCGGATTAAACACCCGTTCGCCGATGTGGTCGCCCGTGTTGTGCACCTGCTCTATC
>JAUZOF010000775.1 GCA_030706585.1 Bacteroidota bacterium | reverse complement strand
ATTCTTCCAACGACGGATTACTTTCCAGTTCCTGAATGACACGCTCATCCAACTCGACTGTCGTGGCTTCGAGTAGCTTCACCAGCATAAGTTGTTGAGGCAACAGTTTAAGTTGTTGTTTTTGTGCCAGTTGTTGTTTAAGCATATTTCAAAATACTGTATTCTCTTTTAATACCTGAAACTACTTCCTCCCAAAAATTCACGCAGAAGCGATGTCGGCGGAATTTCACGGTCGCGTATAGGCGTAAAGTATCGCATAAATTTAATCAGGCGGTGCGCTTCGGTATATTCATCGCAATTTTGCGGCACCTCGGCCAGAATGGGCTCCACGTGTTTCTTCAAAACTGCAAGTTCAAATATCAAAGCAGAATTGAACATCACATCAGCATTCTCCTGATAAGGAAAAATCCATTTATCTTCACCTTTACGTACACTGGGCCAACGTGAGATCGTTTCGCGCGCACTGTAATTTCGAAACCTGTAATCACGTACTATTCTACGTATCAAACGGTTATCAGTAGTTGAAATCCAGTTATGATCGTCGAGCGCTATAGTCGTCAGCGCCGAGACGTATATTTTAAATTTGTTCTCATCCGGGATGGCGGTTGTCAGGTCTGGATTCAATGCATGAATACCTTCCATTAACAGCACATTCTCCGGTTTCAGTTTTATTTTATCGCCTTTATAATACCGCTTACCATCGTCAAAATTGTAAGTCGGAATTTCCACTTCTTCTCCTTTCAACAAACGTCGAAGATGGTCGTTGAACAAGTCCAAATCAAGAGCAGCCAGCGCTTCGTAATCATAATCGCCATTTTCGTCCTTTGGAGTTTGATCGCGGCTCACGAAATAATTATCGAGCGAAATACTGATTGGATGAATCCCGGCAACAGCCAATTGAACGCCCAACCGTTTGCAAAAAGTAGTCTTCCCCGACGACGATGGTCCGGCAATAAACACAAAGCGGGCGGTCTCTTTACGTTGCGCAATCATATCGGCAATTTGCGACACTTTCTTCTCATGCAACGCCTCTGCTACATTTATCAAGGTGTAGGTCAGGTTTTTTTTACCTGCATGATTAAGATCTCCGATATTACGCATACCCATCAACGAATTCCATGCAATAAACTCTTTGAAAACGTTGAACATTACCGGCTGATCTACAAAATCTTCCAGTTTTACAGGATTATCGCGATTGGGAACTCTCAGCAGAAAACCATCCTGATAAGGTTCTACATCGAATATGGACACCTGTCCGGTTGAAGGCAAAAGAGCACTGCTGTAGTAATCAATAAAATGTCCCATACGAAAATAACGGGCATAAGGAATGCCAAGAGTTTCGAGCAAACGCACTTTATCAAATTGTCCGCGCTGACGAAACATTTCAATCACTTCGAGAGTCTGTCGTTCTTCGCGCATGATGGGCAGATCTTGTTCGATAATCTCCCGCATTCTCTCTTTTATAGCCTCTAAATCTACAGCTACCACCTTTCCATCCTGCGTCACATTACCGTAATATCCTTTTGAAACAGGATGCTCAATATGAAGAATAGCATTGGGGTACAGGTTATTTACTGCTTTGGCCATCACCATAGATAATGTACGTACATATACGCGCATTCCGGATGAAGTGCTCAAATCGATAAATGAAATATCTTTAGGTTTAAATACCAAAAAATTAAGGCTTTCCACCTTATTATTCACCAAAGCAGCCACTACCTGAAACGGTAGTTTCACCTGCAACTTCCGGTAAATTTCAAGAAGGGAACTACCGGCCTGAAAATCATGGTACGATTTAGTGTTTTTACAATAGATAGTTACTATTTTATCCATAACTGAATATATT
>JAUZOF010000774.1 GCA_030706585.1 Bacteroidota bacterium | reverse complement strand
TTTCTCAATGAGCTTATGGGCGCAAACGCGAACAGTAAGCGGAACTGTAAAAGATCAAAATGGAGAACCGTTGATAGGTGTTTCCGTTCAACTTAAAGGCGAGTCTAAGGTAGGAACCATTACCGACATTCAGGGTAAATTTTCACTTTCCATACCAGTCAATTCCTCACTTACTTTTTCTTATATAGGATATTTATCCCAGACTGTTACAGTCGGACAATCTCCGATGCAAGTGACTCTTATTGAAAGCACCAAAAAGCTTGACGAAATTGTTGTCGTAGGTTACGGAACAGTCAAGAAAAGAGATCTTACAGGAGCTGTATCTTCCGTAAAAAGCCAGGATATCACATTACGTCCAGGATCTAACCCGGCAGAATCTCTTCAGGGAAAAGTTGCCGGCTTGGATATTACCCGCACATCAGGAGAACCCGGTGCCGGTGTAACTATTCAGTTGCGTGGTACACGTTCTATCACTGCAAGTGGCGATCCTTTGTTCTTAATTGATGGCTTACCCGGCGACTACTCAACTCTGAATCCGAATGATATTGAGTCCATTGAAGTGCTTAAAGATGCTTCTTCTACAGCGGTTTATGGATCGGCAGGATCAAACGGGGTTATCATTATTACCACTAAAAAGGCTAAAACCGGAAAGGTAAATATAGAGTTGAATGCTTATTATGGCTATAACGGATGGTCGGTTATTCCAGAGATGCGCACCGGAGCTGATTATCTGCAAACAAAACGCGATGCTTACAGCTATATATGGGATTCGACCAATAGCAAATGGACCACAACCGGTGCCATTTGGCATTCGGAAGCTGATGATGAAACCATTTTTGGCTCGGCCCGTTATGCTACCTATAAGGAAGGTAATTATGTCGATTGGGCAAAAGAGTTTTTGCGTAAAAGTGCAGGTACTCAGAATTATAGTTTAAGTATTTCCGGCGGAAATGAAAAGACAAAGGGGTATATCTCTTTCAACTATAATGACGAAAAAGGTCAATATAAGGGAGATGATCTGAAAATATATTCAACCAATATGAAGGTGGATCACTCTGTGAAAAAATGGCTTTCAATAGGGAGTAATGCGCAAATATCGTACGCAACAAGAAACAGAGCTCAGGATAAGTTAGAAAACGCATTGACAACCGACCCTCTTGTGAAAACACACAACGCTGACGGAACGTTGAACACAAACCTCGGTAATAATGTGTATAATCTTCTGCTCAACTATCAACCAGGTGTTTATGCAAATACAGATAACAATCTGAAACTGTATGTAAATCCTTATGCTGAAATCAAACCTATTAAAGGCTTAAGCATTTTATCCCGTTTGGGAACCTATCTGCTTTATTCAAACAATTATTCATTTGATGGCATCGGCTCGGTAAACTACACCTATAACAACGGGCAGATCGCTAAAGCACAGATTACACAAAATCGTGCATATGGATATAACTGGGAAAACATCTTAACCTACAACTTCAAAGTTGCCAAAGTTCACGATATTACATTGACAGGTGTAACATCCTGGGGGTATAACCAGGATTTAAATACAGCTATGTATCAGAGTAACATCTTGTCAAATAATTTCAAATGGTACAACTTTACCAATGATGTAAATACAACCTCTTCTTCTTCCTATGACATGAAGAAAACGATGGCTTTTGTTGGCCGTGTTAACTATTCTTATTTGGGTAAATACCTCTTTTCCGCATCGATTCGTCACGACGGTGCTTCGGTTCTGTATGAAACAAAACAATGGGATAATTTCCCGGGAGTGTCAGCAGCCTGGAGAATCTCTGACGAGAAATTCATGGCTTTTTCAAAGAATTGGTTAGATAACCT
>JAUZOF010000773.1 GCA_030706585.1 Bacteroidota bacterium | reverse complement strand
TTGCCGAAGCTTGTGATAAAGGGGCGATTGAACTCGTAGATCGTGTTTGGTTTAATAACATCGCGGCAACATTGGAGAAAGATATTTCCCCTAAAAGAAAGTTCGATTGCCAAAATTGTGGACACATTTGGGAAGTTGATCCTTGTACTGAAGGCGGAAAGCACGGGTATGAGATTGCATGTCCGAAGTGTGGTAGCATGAAGAAAATAAAAATAGATGAAGATGGTCAAAAGCATATTTGTAATTGCGATAATCACAATGGACATGGACACGGTGGTAGTTGCTGCGGTCACTAACATTTATCAACTGATCCGGGAGACTTTTTGGTTATCAAAAACCGCTCTATGAGCGGTTTCAGACCGTAGACATAATCCAACTATACGATTTCGTTTCCTCATTTACCTTAATTTAGAGGCATGATAAACATATCCCTACGCATTAAAAATCGCTTAGAAACGATTTCTGTGTATAGGGATTTTTAAAATTCATAAAGCTAATTTCGAAAATATGTTTTGTCTACAGTCTGAGAAATGGACGCATAAAACGTCCGTTTCTTTTATTATATTGAAACTGGTTAACTATTCGTGACTACGTTTATCACTGGTATAGTTAGACTGAGTTTTTGGATTAACAAATAGTTGTCCTTTCGAATCAATTACGGCATAGGTTACTTCCGATACATCATGAATGCCTCGGTCTGCTAATTGTTGTTCCAACCAGGCTTTAGAGTGGTTTTGATAATCGAGGTTTCGCTCAATGATCACTCCATCCATGATTAATTCCACCGGGAACGAAGGATCCGACAAATGAATATTAAAGTCACTTTTTGTCATCGTCTGATAATCTGCCTTCTTGATAACACTCAATTCGCCGGAAGTTTCTAAAATAGCATATTGTACTTCAGTAGGATCTAAGACACCTTGTTGGCGCAATTGTCCATTTAGCTCATCAATATCGTAACGTAAGCCATGCATGTTTTCTTCGATAATCTGCCCATTTTCTATCACTATGGTGGGAGAACCCTCAATTAGCTTGCGGAGGGGACGACTTTTAATGGTAATCACCGACACAACGTAAGTGAGTACAACAAACAGAATCAAGTCGTAATAGTGGTTCCACACTTTGTCAGCTTCCGACCCGGCGATCGTGGCGGCGAGTGAACCGATCGTAATCCCACTGACATATTCATAAAACGTTAATTGCCCAACCTGAGTTTTACCGAGAAAACGGGTAAAAACCAATAAGCTTACGAACACCAACGAAGTCTGCCATGTGTCACGGAAAAATTCCTGCCATTCCATACTCTTCCTCCCTAACTGAAAGGAAAAATGGACGTTATGCGTCCATTTTTAACTGTAGTATACAAAAAGGTGACTTCGGTATACTGTGCGCATGATCTACTGCTGTTTATACTGGGGTTCCTGCTTGCCAATGAACTTTTGTCGGTCTTTTAATGTTTCCACTGCATTATCAAGGGTTGTCGCTAATTGTTCAAAGGTTTGTTTCGCCTGCTGATCCTGTGTCTCCAAGGAGAACGTCTTCATTGTCGCTGCCGCATTTTGAACGGTGGCAATGGCCTGCGTCATTTGAGTGCCTACTGTCATTTTTTCACCTCCTTTTAAAGCATTATCCTTTGGGTTTAAATAATAAAGCGGACAAAAAACCAAAGATGATGGCTGCTGAAATTCCTGCGCTGGTAATTTTGAAAATACCGGTCAATACGCCGACCAACCCGGTTTTTTGCGCCTCTTGGAGTGCGCCCTTTACTAATTGATTTCCGAAGCTGCTAATGGGCACGGAGGCTCCGGCCCCCGCAAACTGAACTAAATCGTCATATACGCCAAAGCCGCC
>JAUZOF010000772.1 GCA_030706585.1 Bacteroidota bacterium | reverse complement strand
CAAAAGAACCTACCATTGACAGATCGAAATTTTTGTAAGAAACTCTTGTGTTAAAGCCACCCTGGAAGTCAGGATCACAATTCAGGATCTGACGGTCGTCCGGTCCAATTTGTCTTTTGGGTGTGCCATCAGCATTGTAACCGCCGGTGTATAATACTTTGATCATACCGGCATTACCACCAGGTTGCAATGTTTGCAGATATTTATAATCAGCATCAGTTGTATTCCACAATCCGATTTTTTTGTAATCATAAATTACATTTACAGGGTGTCCTACAAACCAGCCATTCCCTAAGTCTTGAGTTGCACCTGAAGCCAGTTGCGTTAATTTGTTTTTGTTGGTATAAACGTTTACACCAACTTCCCATGTCCATCCGTTTACATTGTCCAGT
Organism: Bacteroidota bacterium; assembly: GCA_030706585.1. Lineage (GTDB taxonomy): Bacteria > Bacteroidota > Bacteroidia > Bacteroidales > UBA7332 > CAXXIC01. The sequence goes on along the minus strand of JAUZOF010000772.1, from coordinate 1,480 downwards.
ACAACTCCGTTCAGAGAGAGCTCAAGACCTTTGTTTTGAGTTGCTCCGATATTGGCCATATAGCTATTAGCACCAGAAGTAGGAGGTAAGCTTACACTTAGCAATACATTATTGGTATTCTGAACATAATATTCAATTGTTCCTGTCAAACGACTCTTCAATAAGGTAAAGTCCACCCCGAAGTTCCATGTTTTTGAGAATTCCCATCCCAATTTTGGGTTCGGGAGCTGAGAAACATAATATCCGGTAGCATATGTATTGTCACCGAAATTGTAAGGACTGGTAGATAAAAGTCCTAATGTTTTATAAGGCTCAACCGACTGGTTAGATGTTTCACCATACCCAGCACGCAGTTTCAAACGATCAACAAAAGTCAAAGATTGCATGAATGCTTCGTCTTTAATATTCCACCCGGCAGAAACCGCAGGATAGGTGTGCCATTTATGTCCGGGAGCCAAACGGGAAGAACCATCAGTACGCACAGTTGCACTTAACATATAACGATCGTTGAACGAATACATTACACGACCCATAGCCGAGGTTAAGCCACTTTGAGTATAATTTTGGTAATTCGGGTTAACTGTGATATCAGTACTATTCGACTGACCAAGATTATAGAACTGAAATGCATCCGAAGGAATGTTCTTTGCAGATACATTTGATCCCCAATAGGTAGATTTTTCGGCAGAATACATTGCAACAGCATTCACTCTCTGTAGTTTATTAAAAGTTCTGTCGAAAGTAAGAAGATTCTCTACAGTCCATTTCAATGTATGCGAGTTACGAATAGATGCAGTAGAAGGATTTGCTACAGTTCCACTGAAAACACCCACTCCTGTATAGTTGCCATAGTTACTTTGAATATAGTCTGCTCCGATATTAACGCGAGCTTTCAGGCCTTCAACACCAGGAATTTTCACTTCTCCATAAGCAGAGTTATAAGAACTGAATCCTCTGGTTAAATCAACGTATTGATCACCAAGTGATTCAAGTGAATTTCTTGTGTAAACCCATTGTGCACCTGAAGTTTGTTGCTGAATTCTGGTTTTCCAAGTACCATCTGCGTTGTAAGGATTTGCTATTGGAGAAGCATTTAAAGCGCTACCCGGTCCAAGGTTATTCCCGTGGTTTTCTGAGTAAATGTTGTTCGACGTGAATCCTAATTTAATAAATTTACCCACTTCCTGATCAAGAGATGAGTGGATAGAATAACGGTTATAATACTGAAGTGGAATTACAGCTTGATCACGGAAGTATGATGCTCCAAAATTGTAATTACCCTTTTCTGTTCCACCCGAAAGATTCAGGTTGTGATTTTGAACAACACCAGTTCTATAAAGTAAATCCTGCCAATCTGTATTTACATCATTTGATTCATCCAATGTGTTTGCATAAGTAGTCATTTTTCTCATTGCCGCAAATTCAGCACCGTTCATCATCGGAAACTTGATTGCCGATTTCATGCCGACGTATCCATTGT
>JAUZOF010000771.1 GCA_030706585.1 Bacteroidota bacterium | reverse complement strand
GGATATGGACGAGCTTGTGGGCATTTTGAAAGATCAGGAAACGGTGCAGGTACAGTCGATATTTTCGCATCTTGCCGGTGCCGACAGTCCTGCTTTCGACGATTTTACTCATCAGCAACTCGATCTGTTCAAACATTGTGCCGACACCTTACAGAATGGCATAGGCTATTCGTTCCTGCGTCACATCCTCAATTCGCCGGGCATTGAACGTTTCCCCGAATATCAGTTTGATATGGTACGCCTGGGGATCGGCCTTTACAGCATCAGTGCGGTAAATTCGCCTGAAATGGAGACCGTTTGTACCCTCAAAACAACAGTGCTTCAGGTGCGGAAGGTGAAAGCCGGCGAAACGGTAGGTTACAGTCGCCGCGGAGTGCTGGAGCACGACAGCGAGATTGCCGTGTTGCCTCTGGGTTATGCCGACGGATTCGATCGCCGCTTCGGAAACGGAGTGGGGAAGGTGTTGATTAACGGGAAACTGGCTCCTGTTGTGGGCAATATCTGTATGGATGTCGCCATGATCGATGTCACCGGCATGGATGTGCACGAAGGCGATACCGCTGAAATTTTCGGCAAGGGTCGTAACATCAGCGAACTGGCCGATTCGATTGGCACCATCTCGTATGAACTGTTGACCAACGTCTCACGTCGTGTAAAACGTGTTTATTTTCAGGAATAATACAATTTAGCACACGGAAAACACAGATTATACGGAAATAAATACGTTATAGAATTCAAATAGTTGAAAATTAAAAGGTCTGTTGAATATAGTTCAGTGTTAGGGGCAATCGTAAGAAAAAAAAGAAGAACGAAAAATTGAACTAAAATGAAAAACAAAATACTTAATTTTTATATTGCTCTAACTCTGCTTGTTGGCTGTTTTTCGTGTGGTTCATATTATTATGCAGAAGAATATTCGACAAATATGTCATGTGACAAATTCATAAAAAAACTGGACAAATTCAAAGAAACATACCCACAATATAAATGCACACAAACAAATGATAAAGGTGGAACCTATGAAAAAGGCACTTATTACTATTATTCAAAAAGTGGTGGAAATATTGAGACTTCCACCCGTACTGACAGTTCTACTTTTTATTCATTTTATTTGCATTTTTCCGACATAAAAGCTGACATTCATTGTGTAATTAATGTAAGCACACAAAATCCAAACACAAGTGATTCTAACTGTACAGTCCAATTGACAGGAGTAACCTATTCACACAACTGGGCCAGTTGGAAGACAATAAATAACTTCAAGGAAATTTCGAGAGAAGAAAACAAAAAAATTAAACGAAAGTTCGAAACTGAGATCTTACAGAAACTTTTACACTGAGAATCAAACGTCAGCTCCTAAGACATGCAATGTCCATTGACTTGCTAACGTGTATTTTGCAGGTTTTACTCCTGTATCCACTATGTTGCTGGACGATAGCGAACGCTCTCCCAACCCGCCGAGTGCTCATAGTTTCGGTCGCTCTTCTGTTTCTTCCGTGTATTCTGTGTGCGTTTTCTACTATAACAATAATAATCCCGCAATCGTTTATCGGCGACTGTGGGATTTTGTGTTATTTATGATGGAATGGTTATCTTTGTTCTTCATTGATTTGCATGGTACGGAAAATCATACATATCGACATGGATGCCTTTTATGCCTCAATCGAACAGAGGGATAATCCTGATTACCGAGGCAAGCCGGTTGCCGTTGGCTATCCTGAAGCGCGTGGCGTGGTGACAGCTGCCAGTTACGAAGCCCGCCGCTATGGAGTGCGTTCGGCCATGGCATCTACTACGGCGTTGAAAAGGTGTCCGCACCTGATTTTTGTTCCGCCGCATTTTGATGTTTATCACGCCGTCTCCGATAAGATACT
>JAUZOF010000770.1 GCA_030706585.1 Bacteroidota bacterium | reverse complement strand
GTTGTCAATATCATAACCAGACATAGCAAAGGTCATCTAAACGGGAACGTTGCATTATCTGCAGGTAGCTTTGAAACATGGGGAGTAGAAGGTGCTGTCGGCGGCAATATTACCAAATCTATTGATTTCGATCTCAATGCAGGTACACAAAATCAAGACAGGAATTATCACCTGGGCAAAGGGAATATCTTTCGTGATCTTCTTGGAGAGAAAAGTATAGAAAATCATTTTCTAAAGACAGGCATCTTTGAGAAAATGGATGATAAAAGGGGTGATGGAATTGAAAGGCAAAATACGACCTACGATAAAAAGCATGTAAACAGCAGGGTGGGCATAAAGATTGATGAAAACTGGAAACTAAACCTGAGTGGAGATTATGTCTGGGCGAATCACGTTAATACACCCGGTGATCTGAGTGATGGAATTAAGAAGCCAGCCATTAAAGATGTAAACCGCTATTCAGGAGATTTGAGTTTAGAGGGGCGGCTTTCGGCCAACAACAATCTCACGATAAAAGGATTTTCAGGTAAAGAATCCGATACCGAATATACGACCTATGAAGATCAGTATGCGCCCGACTGGTCAGTTAACACTGTTGCAATCACCCCTTATAAATCATATGTTCGTAATACTACCTGGACGGGATTGAGCATCATTGACGTGTTAAAGTCTGGCAATCACAGCTTCACTTTTGGAATAGAAAATCAAAGCGCCACGTTTAATAGCAAACTTTTTGACAAGAGTGGCACTGAAAACATCACCTACAATCCTGATTACAACCAATCCAATACCGGGATATTTGCACAGGGTAATTTGCTAATGTTGGAGAATAAACTGATAGTTTCAACAGGGGTTCGACTTGATTTGATGAATTATAAGATTCTAGAGACTAAATTCTTCAATAACAAGGAGCGCAATGCAGCTAACCAGGTTTTCAGTCCAAGTCTTGGCATAAAATATCATATCAACAACTATTTAGCCTTACGAACATCCATTTCGAAGGGCTACACCCCTGCCGATATCTATAGTATTGCCGGATATACGGAACAAGCCGTTTGGAATAAAGAAAAACATGTAGGAATCATAATGGGTAATCCTGATTTGAAAAACATGGAAAGTGTCACCAGTGAGGCGGGAATTATACTAACCAATAAAAAGGATAGAATCCGTTTTGAAGTCACCTACTTCAGCACCGTTTACAGTAACAATGCCATTGAAAAGATGACATTCCCGGTAGGAACCAAACTGAGTGCAAGCGGCGACAACATTGATTCATACACCTCTTATATCAATGCAAACAAGAGTTTGATACAGGGTCTCGAAACTTCAGCGACCGCAAATTTATCCGGGAATGATAATTACACCCTCAATGCCGGAATCCACTGGACACACTATTTCAAGGCCCAGGAGATTGCTCAGGAATATGGGGTCGGTGAAATCAAACGCCGTATGTATAATGTTGCGACAAACACACTGCGCTGTGAATTAAACTTCCAACATAAGAATGGCATCTTTGCAGGAATAAACGCCCGTTATGTAAACGACCGGTTTGATCGTAACTGGGATTACTGGGATCAGCTGGTAGAGACGAAATATGCTGATTTTATCGTCATGAATGTCAATACTGGATATCGCTTAAAAAAGCACCAGTTGACCCTCTTTGTCAATAACCTGACCGACGAGAATTACTATGAAAAGAGAGGATTTAATCTTCCGGGACGCTCGTTTACATTAAAGTATTCGTATTCCTTTTAACATTTGTATTTTTGCATAAAATAAAAAATATGAAAAGACTAATTTTTTTTATGGCAAGTCTGTTCTTGTTACAAATCGGTTACTGCCAGGAATTGACCGGAGTGGTGAATGTCAATGGCAAG
>JAUZOF010000077.1 GCA_030706585.1 Bacteroidota bacterium | reverse complement strand
GTTGAACTTGCTGATGATCTCTTTTACATTCTTACTGAAGCCATTGAGATATTCCTCGAAATTGGCCAGTAGGATTTGCTGGCTGTTGGTGGCGGTGTCATGCAGGCGTTGCAACGTCCACGGACTGATGTTGTAGAAGATATAACCCGAAGCCTGGCACAATCCCTGATCGTCCAGTTCAATGAATTTTGCTTCTTCGCGCTGGAAAGTAAGTTCTTCCATGACGGCATCTTTGGTATGCTCCAGTAAAGCATCGAGACGTCGTAAAACTACCATGGGCAAAATTACGTCACGGTATTTCCCGCGTACATAAACATCGCGCAGACAGTCGTCTGCGATAGACCAGATAAATGAGACTATTTTATTGTGTGCAGCTGTATTCATTTGTAATTGTGTGGTTGATTTCAAAAGCTTCTCAAAATTACAGTTTTCATGTGTTTTCACAAATAGTTATGGAAATTATGTGATTGGGAGGGGGATTTTTTTTGAACCCAGTCAAGATGTAGCACTTGTTGATTTTTTATCGCTGTCAGGTCTCCGACGCTGACAGAATGGTTGGGTGCTAATACTAGCATTTTTAATCTACTGTACAATGATGATGTTCCCCACGACCTGACAGCGTGCTTGCACCTGTCAGCGTCAGGTAAATATTCGTGGTCGGTCCTCGTTCCTGAGGGGCGCGGCAGGCCATTTCAGGGCGCGGCAGGCCGCTATTTGGAGACGTGGCAGGCCGCGTCTCTACAGTACGCCGATTATTTTTGCGGACCCCGCATATTTCACCGCCACAGGCAGGCCATTCTCATCTACGTTGCCATATTCTATGCCCAGGCCGAAGATCAGCGAATCATTGGCTGTCAGTACCTCCGCCAGTTGCGGCTGGGCAAATTCGATCACCAGATCGCTGAGCGCCTTCTTGGCCGGAAACCACTCCGTCGCCTTTTCCCGTGCAAAACCCGTGAGGTTGGGGTTTACCGCCTCGTACATTTTCCCTTCTTCGTTGTAGATCCAGTCCGTTGCCACCCCGATGGTCACCACCAGGCGGTAGTAGGGGAGCTTGAAGGCTTCTGGCAGATGCAGGGCGGGGATAATCTCGGGAATCACTACCTGCATGGATACGCCTTCGCGATCGAACGTACACTCCGGAATAGCCCGAAACACTCTGTCGAAAGGATTAGTCTTGTTGAGGTTAAAGCCCTTCAGCAACTTGCCGTTTTGTGAGAGCAGGATGTGTCGCTTGCCCTGCTCATGCTCCGTATCGGCCTGTTGGATCTTTTTGCACAGTGCATTGAGTGCTCCGGTGAAGTTGTAGTCGGCCAGGCGGGAGAGGGGGAGGAGGCTCCGGCGGATACCACTGCCTGTCTTGGTGCAGCCCCGCCACTCCTGTCCGTTTTCGCGGAGCGCCTTGCAACTCTCTGAGGTCTGGATGGTGCGTTTACTGGGGCCGCCTTTGGTGCGCATGATCACCTGGTCGCTGCCCCTCATGGTGTAGATCGAGACTCCTTTGAGGTTTCCCGTTACTTCGATAATGCCTTTTACACGTGCCATATTAGGTTATACGTTTTAAGTTATAGGTTTTACGTTTTTGGTGACAGAGGATAGAAATGACGATAATGTACGTTTATTTTTATCGGTGCATATCGATTCTAATCTGTGCTGTCTGTGTACCATACAGGGGGCTTTTCCGTACCTGTATATCTATTATAGGTCACTACAAAGTTAGTAATAATATATTTATAGCATAGATATTACTTACCTTTAAAAATATACTATATCTATGCTATATCTAAGCTATATGTATGCTATATCTGTACTATAATAGATAAGATGCACCGGAAATGGTACGGAGCAAGAACCCATTTGTGGAAACAAAAAAAGTTACTACCATCCGATATGGGATGATAGTAACTTTCCGAAGAAATACAGGATAATTTATTCTCAAAACCGGTTATCCCCGTCAAGCAGATTGCCCAGGCCTCCCAGGATGCTACCCTCTTCACGTCGGCTGCCACCGGCTTTGGGGGCAGAGGCGATGATGCGATCGGCCAGACGGCTGAATGGCAGTGACTGTACATAGACGGTACCGGGACCGCGCAGGGTGGCAAAGAAGAGCCCTTCACCGCCGAAGAGCGAGTTTTTGATTCCACCGATAAACTCAATATCATATTGCACATCGCGGGTAAAACCCACAATGCAGCCGGTATCCACCTTCAAAACCTCTCCGGCAGCCAGTTGTTTCTCGACCAGCGTGCCACCTGAATGCACAAACGCCAGTCCGTCACCCTCCAGCTTTTGCATGATAAAGCCTTCACCGCCGAAGAGGCCGGTGCCAAGCTTGCGGGTAAATTCAATGCCCACCTGTACCCCTTTGGCAGCACAAAGGAAAGCATCTTTCTGACAGATAAATTTGCCATCGAACCGCGCCAGGTCGATCGGGATAATCTTGCCGGGATAGGGTGAAGCAAAGGAAACCCGGCTTTTGCCATAACCAACGTTTTCAAACGCCGTCATAAACAGGCTTTCACCGGTGAGTACGCGTTTACCGGCAGACAATAATTTGCCAAAAATGCCCGAATTGCTGTTTGACCCGTCTCCAAATATTGTCTCCATGCGAATTCCGTTATCCATCATCATAAAACTGCCCGCTTCGGCTACTACGACCTCCTGCGGATCGAGTTCGATCTCGATATATTGCATCTCTTCACCATAGATCTGGTAATCTATCTCATGTGATCTCATAAGTTGATTGTGTTTATAGTTGTAAACGTTTGATATCTGCATTCAACACCGGTATAAGTCCCCGATGCCCTTCACACGGCAAATATATATAAATCGGCTTTACCCTCCATATTCAGGCGGATTCATTTGCAGGAACGGCAAATGCAAACAGACCCTTCCGGGGGGCGGAAGAGTCTGTTCGTAAAAGGTAAAAAAGAGAGTGAGCCCGCTTACCGGACATTGTTGATGGCATTTTTTGCCGTGTCATGTTTAGTCTTCAGGGTATTGCCCTGCAGGGTAAATCCGATCCGGACCTGAGTTTTCAGCGTGTCTTTCAGTCCCGATGTGGCTTTTTCCACCACTTTGAAGCTAATCTCGTAGTCGCCGTCAGGGAGTCGGAGTACATCGTCGCAATCGTTGTCAGGCAGTTCTGCAATCAGGTGCCGACCCGCGGCAGTTCGTCCGGTAGCAGCATAAGATGCCGATGTCGCGCCACCACCAGAACCGGCAAGAGCTGAAACAGACGAGACGGCCGCCGATATGATCGAGCCTCCCGGCAGGTTGGCGGCTGTGCTATTTGTGCCTTTCACCCAAAGGGCATCTCTGGCTGTCAGTTTGCTTTTAAGTAGTATGGCCTCCTTTTCGTCGAGTTGCAAGGCTGTCTGTGTGCGGGTGTTGACCTGAATTGTTGTATTGTCAGGCATAAAAACCACGCAGCCATCATCGGTCAGGCTGATGTGTATCGAGCCTGCCGCAGTTGAATTTGTACGTTCACCGAATGTGGCGCCTTGTGTCTGTCTGGCAACGGTTACATTCATGGAAATACGGTTGGGCATGCTATTGGGAATTTGTCGGGCACTGACGATTGCTCCACCCGGTAATGCTCCACCTACCAGCGAAGCCCCCTGGTTTATAGCGCTTCCTGCTGCGTGTATGCCCTGATTGACCTTTTCACCAAAAGTTGCCCCCTGCGTCTGTTTTGGGGTAGTCACTTTGGTAACCTGTTTATCATTGGAGTAGAGGGTGTCACTCTTGCTTGTCAGGATTTTACTGTTTTGAGCCTGAGCAGAAATGGTGGTAACGAGCAGAGATGCAATGGCAAAATGAAATGTTCTCATAAAATGTTGGTCTTAGGTTATTTCAGATTGTACTGATAACAAAGTGGAAATAACAAATGTTTATGAGGTGGATTTTAGTAGCGCTCAACCAATACGGTTTCCGGAGAAACTATTCAAGCATTTCACTATCCCTAAATATCCCGGAAAATGGGAGACTCAAAAGAGAAATAGTCATCATCGTGTATACCGATGATGAATTGGAGATGAAGTAATATGTTGGCAATAACCTCTTTAAAACTCAATGACAAGAAGTCAGGATGGTGTTAATTCTCCCTGACGCCGGTAAAATCCTTTCTATAATATCCGATCATCCTGCCATCAATGTGGTATAGTCCGACAAACAGCCTTTTGCCATCAATGGAAACTCTGATATAGGTAGGACCAGACAATACAAACGGAACGCTTTTTTCGGGACCTCCACCGATCACGAGGGCATAATGGTGTCCGTTTCCGGGTTTTTTCAGCTCGGCATGGTGCGTATGTCCGGAGATCACCAGATCGACATTGGCTGTATCGAGAATAGGCGCAAACTTATTCCTGATCTCAGTGGTTCCGTGACGTCCGTCTCCGCGATTTAATGAAACCGGGATGTGGCAGCAGACAATCCGGTGATCAGTATTTCTCCATTCTTCCGATGTGACAGCCTTTTTCAGCCATTCGGCCTCTTCACTACGGTAGTAATCAAAGTCGCTCAGGCCACTATATTGAGCGTTCTTGTCTTCCTTGTCTTCTCCGCTATCGAGGATCAGAAAACAGGTATTTCCCCATCGAAACAGGTAATAAAACTGACCATTAGGCGTGTCGATATAGTTGATGAGGTTTCGGGCTTCGGCACCGCGGGTTTCGTGATTGCCGCGCACCATGATGAATGGTTTGTTTCCCGCCACTGAACCCAAAGCATTTCCGCAAATAAAGCTCAGAATCTCTTCTTCGGAAGAGGCGGTAGGCATGATGTCGCCATTATAAATAGCAAAATCGAAATCCGGATTGGCTTTAATTACAGAGTCCACATAATAAGGCTTGCCGTGAATGTCGTTAAAAACGAGGAAGTTGAAAGTCGAAACTTGCTTCCGGGGAAGGGTAAACGAGTGTAATGTGCTGACGATGGTATCTCCAAACGACATCCGGTAAGCGCCGTATTGCTTGATTTCTACGGAAACAGCCCGGTAAAAGTAGGTCTTGCCCGGAGTCAGATTGTCCAGACGGATCTTTTGGACGGGTACATTCGCATCAATCAGTCCGTAATGGGTCGTTAATGCTTTATTATCCGGGCGATCGTTTTCTCCAAATAACAGATAAGAGGTGCACATCTTATTGGCTACCCACATCACCGTTACCCCGGTTTCGGTCATACGTTGCAGGTAAGGTTGCGATTTGAATCCGAATTTCTGGTTGTCCTGCGCAACAGTAACCAGGTACGTACCAAGGTATAATATCAGGAATAAATATGCCTTCATGGCTTTTTCTTTAGTTATATGAATATAACAACGAAAGAGCCGGATTTAATCTATTTGTTTAACTTTTTTAGCCTCAAAGAGTTGTGAGGAAAAGTCTGAATAAGAACTTACTTTACAGATATAATAGCCTGTTTAAAGACCGGGGGTATTTACAAGCGAACTGTAAATACCCCCGGCATTTATTATTCAAATCAAATGTGATGAGCCATTAGAAACGCATAAAGAAATCCCACGTTTCTTTAGCAATCCAGTTAACATCAGATCCGGGATCTTTAGCGTTATCGGTATGACCACCCACGAATGAACCAAACATTACAGGATATTCAGCAGGAAGTCCTTTAAGTTCAGAGGTGACATGAGTAGGAGTAGTGGCTAATGGTAATTCCGGCAATTGTTTTAATCCGTTATCTTCGGCATGAGTCAATACACAATACTTACCACCCTCCCTTTTTTCATCAGAGTTGACATACTTGCAAAGACCGTCCTGAGTACCTGTTGTGCTAAAGTAAGCCAGAGGTTTGTGTTTGTTTTCAGGAAGATAAATGTTCCAGTTGGCCGGTGCATAACAAGCCACAGCACGAAGATCGCTCTGGAATTCTAATGATAATGAGTAGGTAAACATAGCCCCAAAGCTAAAGCCGCAGCAAAATACGCGGGAGGTGTCAATGCTCAGTTTATCCTTAAACAACTTAAGCATATCGGTAAAGAAGATATGATCTTTGTTATCACGTGTACGCCAGGGAGTTTGGTCGGTATATCCCTGAGGTGCAACGAAAATAACAGGAACATTCTCTTTTTCGGCATAGGTTTTAAGACCATAATAGTTATTATCAACCATAGTTTTCATACTTCCCCCCATCATGTGCATGGTAAAGATCAAACGGTACGTTTTGTTTTTGTCGTAGTTTTTGGGAATGTTAATGGTATATTGGCGTTCAAGTCCTGCACTGGTGATCGTGTAAATTCCGCTCTTAAAATCTCCAAGGTCTTTGCCGTAGCCGGCGCTGTGAGTAGGTGCATTTTTTAATTTACGGGCTGCTTCGACTGATTTACCTGATTGCGCATTGACCGCAAAAATTGAAGCTAAAAGGCAAAAGATTACAACTGTTTTTTTCATCGTTCATGATTTAATTAAATGATTCTTGGTTATTTCTTGTTACTTTTTATTTGTCAGACAATTGATGTTCATTCTTAAGTTTAGAGACTGAAACAGGAACAAGGAAAAGAGCGAGTCTTTGTGTGGTATATTCCATTCTTTACAGGGCAAAGATAAACATAAAGTCACAGGCCGCAATCGGATATGGCATGTTAAAAATAGACTTTTTACTCCGATTTTCAGAGACGATTACATTTTTCAAGGTCTGGCGTTTTTTATGCAAATGATTTTCCGGATATAAACATCCGAAGCCAACTTATGAAGTCAACTTTCTACTTCCGTGAAGCAACAGGCGGATGGCATCATCGAGAGAACCGGCGCGTTGCACTTCTCCTTCGCTGATAAAGAAGATTTCATCGGCATTGGTGATGGTGTTGAGACGGTGTGCGATGATAACACGGGTGGTCGTTGCCGGTAATTTCTCCAGAATTGAATCCAGAAGTTGTTCGGTAACAGTGTCGATATTGGCGGTAGCTTCGTCCAGAATGAGCAGGTCGGGTTTTCTGAGAATAGCACGCATAAAGGCGATCAGCTGTTTTTGGCCAAGGCTGATGCTTTCCCCGTTTACAGATAATTGGGTTGCCAGTCCGTTGTCGAATGGTTCCAGCAGACGTTCCAGCCCTGTTTCGCGAATCAGCTTTTCGGTCTCTTCATCGTTGTATCCGGCGTAGTCGCTATTGCCATAGAGGATATTCTCCTTCAGCGTTCCGGAAAAGAGAAACGGTTCCTGTAAAATAAAGCCGATCTTCTGCGTCCGTTCTTCTATTGAAATGGAGCGCAGGTCTTTCCCATTCAGCAATACGGTTCCCTCTGTCGGGTCGTACAGGCGTGCAATCAGCGATGCCGTGGTGGTCTTTCCTCCGCCGGTCGGGCCGACAAAGGCATAGGTTTTTCCCCGTTCCAGATCGAAGTTGATGTGATGAAGCACCTCTTTGCCATTGGGGTAGCGGAACGAAATATCGCGGAACGAAAGCAACGGGGCCGAAGGGGCAACCGTTGAAGATGCAATAACGGTCATGTCATTGTGCATATCCAGAATCTGCGAGATGCGGTCCCAGCCTGCCAATGCTACCTGGAAGTTTGCCCACAGCGCTGCCAGTTGGCGCATTGGGTTGTAGAAGTTGTTGATATAGGCCAGGAAGCTGATCAGCAAACCGATAGAGAAATGGCCGGTTGAGATCAGGTAAATACCGAAAGCCAGTACCACAAACTGTCCGATGTTGGAAGCCAGGCCATATACCGGCATAAAGATGTTATTGGCTAATCCCGCTTTGATGGCAGAGCGGTAGTTGATTTCATTCACTTCGTCGAAGCGGCGGCGGAAGTAATCGCGGCGGTTGAAGGCAATGATTACCCGGAAGTTGTTGAGGCTCTCCTGTATCTCGGCACTCATAACTCCCGTGCTTTTCATGTTCACAGCATTGCGGCGTTTTACCCACGGCGACACAAATTGGGTGAAAATATAGACCAGCAGGGCAGGGGCAAGGGCTGCTGCACCGAGGTGGAAGTTGATGCTCAGGAGGAATATCCCTGCTCCGAGCATCATAAAGATGCTGCCGACAAACTGCATCAGTGAATGGGAAAAGAACTGGTTAAGCTTGTCTGTATCGTTGTTGATGCGGGAGATCAGGTCACCGGCCTGGTTCTGGTTGAAAAACTCCACGGGTAGTTCCTGCAGTTTTGTGAAGACACGGTTGCGCAGGTTGTAGAGAGTCCGCTGGCCGATGCCACCCATCAGTTTTGTTTGCAGATAGTTGGCTACCAATGCCGCCAGGTACATGCTCAGCAGGATGCCTGAAAAGACCAGTATGCCGTGATATTGCTTCGTTTGCACATAATGGTCGATGGTATAACCGATCATCATCGGAGCAACCATGTTTATCGTTGCATTGACCAGAATAGCCGAAAAGGCAATCAACAGGTTGCGCCGTTCGTCACCCAGCAAATCGATGATTCGTTTGAGCGTGGCGTACACCGACATGGATTTGGTGGGTTGATCCGTTTTCGGGTTGAGCGTATATCGGGATGGGTGAGGGGTTTGCTTTGTTTCAGGCATATACATATATCATTATCAGCGGATGCCGGTTTCGTAATGGTTGAGACTTTTTTGTGAATTGAAGATTTGCACGTACTCCGGACAACTGTTGAGCAGCTCTTCGTGTGTGCCGATGCCGCTGATTTCACCCTCCATCAGCAGCACGATCTGCTCGTAATGCTGTATGGAGGCAATCTTCTGGGTAACGGAGATAATCGTGATGTCGGGATAGTTCCGACGCACATTCTGCAATATTTTACGTTCGGTGAGCGTATCCACGCGTGCCGTAAAGTCGTCCAGCAGCAATATCTGAGGATCCAGGGCGAGTGCGCGCGCCAGCATGATGCGCTGCTTTTGTCCGCCAGAGAGTGATGTGCCTCGCTCGGATACGATCGTGTCTAATTTATCCGGTAGTGATTCGATAAATTCATTCAGCTCAGCGGTTTCAATCGCCTTTTGCAGCAATTCGTCAGACACCTTGTCACTAAAAGCAATGTTTTCCCTCAACGACAGGTTAAAGAGAATGCTGTCCTGAAAAACCAGTCCAATCTGGCGGTGAAAAACCTCCTTGCGATAGTTCTCTATCTTTTCCCCGTCAAAGAGGACAGCGCCCGATTCGGGTTTGATCAATGCCGTCAGCAGGTAGAGCAACTGACTCTTTCCCGCTGCTGTCGGCCCGATGATCGCGGTTTGCGTGCCACCTTTCAACTGAAGGGAAACCTCTTTTAGAGCGTATTTTTCTCCGTATCTGACGGAAACGTTTTGCAGTTCTACATTTCCCTGCAACTTATTATCCAGAACGCCGGATTCCACCGGTTCTGCGGCATCCAGCACTTCTTTGACTCGTTGATATGACGCTCCGGCCTGCGCAATGAAATTGCTCATGAATCCGATAACGATAATTGGGAAAATCAGGAGCACCAGATAGCTGTTAAACGCAGCAAAATTACCCAGCGTCATGTTGCCCGTCACGACGAAATGACCTCCCAGAACGAGGATGGTCAGTCCGGCCATATTACCCACGAAGTTGACAATCGGGATCAGTGTGGCAAACATTTTCAGGATGGATAGTCCCAGGCCCAGCGCCTCGCTGTTGGCGGAAAGGAACTTGTTGTATTCGAGTTGCTGCGAATTGAGCACACGGATAATAGCTGCCCCGAGTATGCTTTCGTTGATCACCTTGTTGAGGCGGTCAATGATTTCCCGGCTGCGTTTGAAAAGCACACGCACTTTACGGAAGATGAGAAAGAAAGTAACACCGACCAGCGGAATGATGGTCAGCACGGCCAGTGCCAGCTTCCAGTTGATGGAAAGCAGTAGCACACTGGCTCCGATAATCATGAAGAGCGACGAAATGATAGAAACAAAGCCCTGTGCGACAAAAAATTTGACGGAGTCGATGTCGGAAGTCAGGTTAGTCAACAGTTTCGATGGATTTGCCTGCTGGATATAGACGAAGTCCTGGCGGGAGATCTTGTCGGATAGGCTGGTGCGCATGTCTTTGGCAACGCGTTCCGATACCAGCGTCTGGAGGATTCCCTGCAAATAGGCAAAGATGAAGATTACCAGTGCCGCCGATAGAAACTCGACCGCAACGGTCCGGTAGTTGAATGCCCCGTGGCCGAAGGAGTCGATCCCCCGCGAGATAATTTTCGGGATAATGAGGTTAACGCCGTTGCTCAACAGGGCAAAGGTGATCAGGATAAATGTCAGCCCTTTGTAGGGCTTAAGTATGGCAAATAGATTGGGCTTGGGTGGCCTGTTGGGTCTGGCTTGTTGGATTGACATATTTCATCTTCAAAATAAGGAGTGCAAAGTAACGAGAATCCGTCGGTTTTCCCATCTGATAATCGTTAAGTGGTGCAAATTGAAGGATTAAGACGGAAATAAAACACCCCATACCCAACGTGGTTGACGATGGATTTGGGGTGTATTGATTATACTTTTGACAAAATGCGTTATCTCTTTTTACTCAATTGATTTGATAGAGAATAAAATCGGATGATTGAAAAAACGGTTCCGGGAAAAGTCGGAATCTTCTCTCCGGAACCTGTTCCAACATCAAATCTAAACACTTACAACAACACGTATTTCTTCTTTGTCTACCTCTCCGTTTCTTATTTTAAATGACTTTACATCCGGCGTCTCTCCGGCGAACGAGATAATCACATAGCTTATCTCTGGGTCGTAAGCCAGCTCGATATCTTCCACTGATGGACGGGCCGGTGTCTCGGGATGGCTGTGAAAGTTGGCCAGAATCTCCAGACCGGCCTTGCGGGCTGCTTTTACAGTGCGGAACTGTTCTGCAGGATCGAAGGAGAAGTGCTCCGGACTATGGTCGATATTGGTCAACGCATACGCCTGTTTTACTTCGTTGCCGTTTCCAGCCAGATAACCGCAGGCTTCGTTGGGCAGCTCCTGACGAGCATGGGCTATGATTTCGTCTATGATATGATGGGGGATGGTTAGCATGTTGTTGATTTACTATTTAGCGATTTACAATTTGAGGTATTTTACCCTCGGTCCTTCATTCCCTCAATCATTCAATCCTTCTGAATGAGAATCCGGTGAGTCGTACCTGCCACGTGTGCAACTTCGAGTACGTTGTAGCCTTGTTCGGCCGCACTGCGGGGAATATTCTCCAGCGGTTCGCCTTCGGTGACGAGAACTTCGAGCTGATCGCCAGCGCTAAGTTGTGACAGTTGTATTTTGGTGCGAACGAATGTCATTGGGCAATGTTCGCGGGTGATGTCTAGTTGTTTTAGTGCCATGTTATTTACCATTTATGGATTTACCATTTACAATATCAAGAAACCTCATTCATAGACGACCATTCATCAATCAATCAATCAATCAATCAATCAATCAATCCGTCCTTTAGATAAATAGCGTGCGTCCACCTTCAGAGATTTCCAGGAAGGTAGGTACACCCAGTACGTCTTTCACCTCGTGGATGAAGTCATCTTTCTTCAGACCGAGGATGTGCATTGCCATTTCGCAGATATAGAGATTGATACCGAGCAGTTTGGCTGCTTCGATTAACTCTTCGAGGGTGGCAACGTTATTCTTCTTCATCAGGTAGCGGAAGATCTTCGGACTTATCCCTCCGAAGTTCAACCGGCTGACAGGTGCGCTTTTGGGACCACCCATGAAGAATCCGAACAGTTTGGGTAAAAAGCCTGTACCGACGAAGGCACGTCCCTGTTTCTTCTTGATGGCATCCAGCCCCCAGAAGGTGAAGAAGATATTCACCTCGTAGCCTACGGCGGCTGCACCTGTGGCGAGAGTAAAAGTCGCTACAAGCTTGTCAAAATCGCCGCTGAAGGCAATGAGGGAAAGCTTTTTCTGATGGGTGATCTGTTGGGCTTCCTGGTTTCTGGCATATTCTGTAATTCCCATATTTACAAGGATTGAGGGTTTGAAGGAGAGAGGGAATGAGGGTTTGAATAGCATTTGCCTGAGAGTAATGAGGGGAGGCTAATGAAACCATCCTCATTAACAGGCATGACTAACACACAAAACCCAATCTCTAATTTTAATTATAAGGAAAACGGAGGGATTGCTAATGGGACTTTCACCTCCATGCTTCCTGAGTAGTTTACGGCAAAGCGGTACTTGTTGCTCAGAACTATTTTTTAGGTTTAAATTCACAAGCCGCTTGCTCGTAGTCGATTAATTCGGTAATCGTTGGTTCATCACCGCACACACCGCATTTGTGGTTGTGTTTCACCTTGATGGTGCGGAACTCCATTGTC
>JAUZOF010000769.1 GCA_030706585.1 Bacteroidota bacterium | reverse complement strand
TGGTGATCTGAGCGCAGTGAAATACAATCTTACCTTACCAACTAAAGGTACACTTGATCCGACTATTATGATTTCATGGAAATCAAGTTGTTCTCAGATTATCAGCAATACCGGTGTAGTAACCCGTCCTGATTTCTATAATTTCAATGTTATCCTGACAGCTACTTTGACAAAAGGTTATCAAAGAGTGACCAAGTCTTTCCCTGCAACAGTTGTCGTAAAAGACGGCACTCCGTTTGCCAGCAATTTATTGGTAAATTATGATTTCTCCCAGGTAAGCGATTCTGTTGTGACAGATGTTGCTGAAAAACACTTTACAGGTAAAGTGAAAAATGTGGCTAAAATCCGCACTATCGGAAACACAGGCAAACAGTTCAATGTTGTTGATCTGGGTAACAGTACCGGCTACTTTGATCTGGGTACTGATATGGGTAAAGTTATTTACCATCTGAATGATTATACCATGGGAGCTTATTTCCGTATTGACGATTCTTATTCAGAAATCAATAGCTGGGGTAACCTGTTGTGGAACTTCTCTAACTCTACAAATGCGGTTAATGATCCCAAAGGAACCATGTATGCAGGTTTGAAGAACCAAAACGTTCAGATTACCGGTACCTGGTATGGCGATGGAGAACAGGGGGTTAGCTTTGGTGCAAATGCCTCAAAAGGAACCTGGAATTACTTTGCATATACGCAGAAAGATACTATCGGAACCATCTATATTAACGGTACTCCGATTGCTTCCGGAACTGTGAAGAATACTCCGGCTAAAGTAATGCCAAAAGATGGATTCGTAGGTACAATCTGTAACTGGATGGGGCGTCCGATTTATGGCGCTGATGTTTATCTCCGTAATACATTAGTATATGGATTCCATTTATATAGCTCTGCATTAAGCGAAACTGAGATTGTAGCAAAAGCCAATCTGGTAACAGATCTTAATGAAGCTTACATTGCTAATCCGGGAACATCAGCTGTAACTAAGGTTTCAATCGAAAACATTCGTGTCATAACCGAACAAGGTATGATTCGTATCAGTGGATTAACAGAAAGTGACAAAGTATCGGTATATGATATTATGGGCCGTAAAGTCACAGTGAAAAATGCAGAAACAATTACAGTAACACCGGGCATGTATATTGTGAAAATCAATGATATTGTTCGCGAGGTAATTGTGAAATAACTTTAGAATACAAATCAGGTAAGAATCTAATGATTCTTACCTGATTATTTACATAATCCATTTACTTCAATGACGCATTCTCTACTCCTGTTTTCTCTTAAGTGAGCGTCAGTGTATTCGTTTTCTGGGATAGTTTTTTAGAGCCTGTTTAAATTATACCGAAACATATTTATATAAGGAGAATAGTCTCCTTTCTTTGCTCCTTTTTTAGCCTCTTTCGGGTATGTTTTTCACTTTTCCTCCTTGATTTAGCCCGCTAAATCTGCGGGATAAAAGCAAAAGATCTACCTCAAAATAGCCCTAAATAAAGTCGAGCAATAAAATTTAACAGGCTCTTAAATTCTTAGCTTGAAATATGATTTCAGGCTATTAGCTGAAAATACAATATCGGACGGATGAAATTCGATTCATCAGACTTATCAAAACCAAAGTTTATCTCATCACAAATGAACAAAATGAACGATAAAAGACTTTTAATTCATGAGAATACTCCAACTGAATAAATGATTTTACGTAACATGTTTGATTATGAATTTCAGAAGATATATACCCAGCATGAGAATATGAAAATGAGATAATGAGCAATGAGGGTTGTTCATGACTAATTATCTCAGACTTGATTTGTATTACTTTCCGTTTGCTCAATTAGAGCTTCTATTTGACGATTTTATAGCTTATTCTGAAGAAGAGCAG
>JAUZOF010000768.1 GCA_030706585.1 Bacteroidota bacterium | reverse complement strand
TGCAGAAGAACGTCATCTGGTTATTTTTCTGATTGTTGTAAGTGTACTGGCTATTTTATTATTAATTGGAGGATGGATATTATATCTACGACAGCAAAAGATAAAGCGGGCCCGTAAGGAGTTAAGTCAGGCTAACGAACAACTCGTTAAGCTAAATCAGGAAATGCAGAGGGTTAATGATGAGATGTTGATTCTGAATGATGATCTGTCAGAAGCAAATCTGGCACTGATGAGGTCTAATGAAAGCTTGTCCGAAGTCAATATGATCAAAGAAGAGTATGTTGGGAAATATATGGAGCAATGTTCGATCTATATTCACAAGCTGGAGGAATACCGGAAGCAATTGATTCGCAAATCAGCTGCCGGCAAAATAGAGGATTTGATTCAAGCGGTCAAATCGGAGCAATTTATAAAAGATGAGCTTCATAGCTTTTATGCTAATTTTGACAGGACATTTCTTCGGATATTTCCCCATTTTGTAGAAGAGTTCAACAGCCTGCTTGCTGATGGAGAGGGTATATACCCTAAGCCGGGAGAACTATTGGGAACTGAATTGAGAATATATGCTTTGATCCGGTTGGGAATTACTGACAGTGCGAAAATCTCACATTTCCTACGCTATTCTCTGAACACAATCTATAACTACCGAACGCGTATCAGAAACAAAGCAGTCGGCTCCCGCGAGACATTCGAGGAGCGGGTCATGACAATTGGTCTGAAATGATATTTGTGGAGAAGCTTTCGGAAAGTATCAATTATATCCGCTTTCAAAATAAATTCTGAGTATTGAAACTCTGATTCAACACTAAGTGATCAATAGTGGACTTGTACCGGGGCAAAATTTATGTCAGGGATGCTCTTATTTACGTCAATGAGTGTTTGTTGAACGAGCTATTTATAATGTCTTTTGATTAGAGTACTATATTTGTATTTCTGTCTGTTTGTTGTAGTTGGCTGAAAACCAGATTTGTGTGGTGTTTGTGGGAGCATTAAATACTATATTTGTATTAAATGCTGGCGTCATCAAAAGTTATCCTTACTAAATTTGTTTTCTGAAGTTCCATTCTATTTAGTTTAGATATTAAAGCGCAGGAGATTGCAATTTATCTTCTCGAGAGGTAGTCATGGCTGATAATGCCCGAAGAAATTACATGAACGGGAAATTATGCTAGAAAGTGATTGACAACTAATTGTTATTATTTATACTAATCAGAATGAAAAGTCAAGTTTATAATACACCTCTGGTTAAAACCAAGGAATCAGATAATGAAGAGTCTTTATTTCAGGGAATGTTACATGATGTAGAAGAATGTGCAGGCTCTGTTTTATTTATCGGATATTTCAATAGTAATACCAAGGTGTGTTGCCGGTTAAAAGAGTATGATAGTAATCAGCGAGTCAGTAATGTGATTTAATCAGAAGATAAGTGCGAAAAAACAATGTATATTTGTTTGATTAACCATCTAACAATATACTGAATAGAATACCACAAGGACTGTCAGATAATCCGGGAGCTTATCTGAATTACTTTTATTTATCTGAATTGATGACCATGAGATTGTTGACCGTTGCTGTTTTATTGCTATTTGTATCCACTCTTTATGCTAATACAGAGGTCGTTTCTTTGTTGAAAGAGCTGGATCAAACACTTACTGAACGTAGTCTTTATACCGATATAAAAGAGAAAAAACTTCAATTGTTGAAAACGCAGTTACGAAATGCTACGGATGATAATGTTCGTTATGCCGCTTGTGGTCTGCTTTTCGACGAGTATAAATCTTATCTGGCTGATTCATCATTGGAGTACGCCCGAATGAAACTCCGGATTGCTGAAAAACAACATAATGTTTTCAGAATAAATGAATCCAGGCTGGATATAGCCTGTTTTTTTTCAGTTGTAG
>JAUZOF010000767.1 GCA_030706585.1 Bacteroidota bacterium | reverse complement strand
TGTAATGGTCGAGCCCGGTTCCATATTTTTCGATGACGGCATACAGCTCCACACTTTCCTGATGAACCGCAGAGCCTGCGTCATGACTATTCCCCAGCAAAATTTGCTTAATTCCTCTGAAGATAGTGTCGAGTTCATGATCGGCAGTATCTACATCCGGCCCCAGACCACTATATGTATTTTTGGTATACGCCGCGTCATAAACGTTGTCGGCTGTTTTTAATTGCGCCAATAGCGGATTATCCTGCACTATTGCATATTCGGATTTATCCGAAATGGATATAACACGTTTTGTCAGAGTGGCAAGATTCTTTGTGCTCAGTTTTGTCAATGTAATTTCCATGATTCTCTTAGATTAATCGTTAATAAATATTCTGTCTCAATGATACTTGTATTATGTCTATCGCCGAATCAACCTGTCGACGTTGCGCTTCTTTGATTTCTCCCATAATAGGCTGAACTTCCGCAGTGCTCCGGTGATTTCCCCGACGATAAACGTAATTTCCGGATCACTCCGGCGGTTTCCCTGACGTAAACCGCGACTTCGGCGGCACTTCTTAGCTGTCCCCGGCGGTGGGTATAACTTCAGGAGCGCTCCGGCGGTTTCCCCGACGACGGGCGTAATCTCCGTTATGCTTCCTTGTCTACCCCGATGGAGAGTGGAATCTCTGTGTAAAGAGCATCAATAGCTCCAGACCTTTTTAAAAGTTTTGGTTAGTTCAGAAATTTGCGGACAATGCAGAATGCATGTCGCGTCCTGCTTTGTGCACAATAGCAGGCAAATGGAATAAATCCGGCAGTGATTTTGGTTGAAGTGAGATAGGTCTCCAATCATTGTATTGAAACCTATTGTTTAATTATTTTTCTTATGCAAAATATTACGTCAAAAATAATTTTTATATTTTAATTAACATTTGGTAATTATTTAAGCTGTATTTGATCAGGGCATAAAAAATAAGGCCGTCATGCAAATGACGGCCTTACAAAACTAACACCTAAGATACTTATACAAGCTTTGACAACGCATCTTTGATGCGAGCCATCGCCTTTTCGATATTTTCGTCTGAAGTTGCATACGACATGCGGATGCAGTTGGGAGCGCCAAAGGCATTACCACCCACGCAGGCCACTTTTGCCTCGTCGAGAAGGTACATAGCCAGATCGGCAGCTGTTTCTATTTTGTTTCCGTTAAACGATTTCCCCAGATAGCAGCTGCAATCGGGGAAGATATAAAATGCTCCGGTCGGGTTGTTAACTTTGAAGCCCGGAACTTCTTTGGCAAGTTTAACAATCAGGTCGCGACGGCGCTGGAAAGCCACACGCATTTCGGCAACACAGCTCTGATCGCCTTTGTAAGCAGCCACGGCAGCTTTCTGTGCAATCGAACATGGTCCTGATGTATACTGACCCTGCAATTTGTTGATGGCGCCAACCACCCATTTTGGACCGGCAATCCAGCCGAGACGCCAGCCTGTCATGGCATAGCCTTTCGAAACACCATTCACAATCACCACGCGTTCGCGAACATTTTCGAACTGTGCGATGCTTTCGTGCTGACCCAGGTAGTTAATGTGCTCGTATATTTCGTCAGAGATGATGACAATCTGAGGATATTTTGCCAATACATCAGCCAAACCTTTCAATTCTTCTTTGGTATAAACGCTACCGGTAGGATTTGAGGGAGAGCAGAGAATGATGGCTTTTGTTTTTGGAGTGATGGCAGCTTCGAGTTGAGCAGGTGTAATTTTGAAATCCTGATCGATACTTGCTTCAACTACTACGTTGACACCTTCGGCCAGTTTCACCATTTCCACATAGCTCACCCAGTAAGGAGCCGGAATGATTACCTCGTCGCCGGGGCCTACCACGCTGAGAACAACGTTGCATACAGATTGCTTTGCACCAT
>JAUZOF010000766.1 GCA_030706585.1 Bacteroidota bacterium | reverse complement strand
CAAGGTGAAATATCCTTACAACATCAACATGCTGACACAGCGTCTGGTGTTGGATGAACTTGAACAGGCCGACCGCAAGGCAGAATGGGTATCATTACTGCTGAAAGAGCGGAAGCGTTTGATGGATAGCCTTGGGAAGATGGAAATGGTGCAGGAAGTCTTTCCGACGGATGCCAACTTTGTGCTGGTAAGGGTAGCAGATGCCAATGCCGTGTATCGTTATCTGGTTACAAAAAGCATTATTGTGCGCAACCGGAATACCGTAACCTTGTGTGAGGGATGTCTTCGTATCACTGTCGGCGTGGAGACTGAAAATGATTTACTACTCAAAGCACTTGAAGAATATAACGCCTGATTTATTTTGCGTAAAAATATCTTGGACAAAAAATAAAAAAGTGTACCTTTGCATTCGCAAATCGACCAGGGAAAGCTGCCAGAGTGGTCGAATGGGCCGCACTCGAAATGCGGTGTACGGGTAACTGTACCGGGGGTTCGAATCCCTCGCTTTCCGCAAGAGTTTTTAAAAACCGAATAAAATATTGAAATTCAATATTTTATTCGGTTTTTTTTGTTTGGTGTCTTAGTGTCAGTCTAAATTATTTTTTGAATTCATCTCAAACAGAAATTGTTCTTTTGTTTTTGCCCGAACAAGATTACGAGCCTAAGCCTTGGAAATAGTTCTGATTTACAAGTCGGATAGTGAAGTGTTACCATTACCCGATTAAATATCTCCCGAAAATACCATAAGTGCATGTATAAGAAACATAAAGGGCTGTTTTTTCTGATTTGGCTGAGCAAGTTATAGATTTAGTGGTACCTTTGGCCGTGTAAATTTTGTAGTTTCTACCAGCAACGGGATGTCTATAATATCAGTGAACAATAATAAAACAGGAAATTTGACTTTTTACCAGCAGAAAATTTTCGTTCAGAGATGTCCTGAGAGTGGTCAAACGGGTTTTTGAAGTTGATTCGTTGTGGCATTGACATAAATTTCCGGATTGATCATAGGAATAAACATACGAGTTCACATTCGAATATGATGATAAACTGATTGCATTCTATTGTACTAACGGCGATTTACATTAGCCGATAAAGTAAAGTGTGAATATAAACAGGTAGGTTTCACCAACCAATGGCTGTTTATGAAGAAAAAAAATTGAATCTCTTCCGATGCTATTTGATCCTGACAAGGGGCAGAAAATAGAAATTGCTATCAAATGCGTTTAAATATATACACCCGGAGGAGGTGCTGTAAGGGTGCGTATTGTTGGTATGTATGTTTCCGGAAATGGGCCGGAGTACACCAATCCTGCCTGTTTTTGATTGGTTCGATTATGAAGAAGGACTTAGTTTGAACGAAAAGGATCGTGAAATTGAATACAGAAGCTTGTTTTTTTGTTAACTCCTTAAAATCAAATGTATTTACATGAAAAATGCCAAATTTCTACTGCTTATTGCAGTCGTATTTTCGTTTAGTTGTGTATTGAACGCGCAAGGGCTTTATGTCGGCGCCAATTACCATCCTCACGATGATAAGAATATCGAAAAAATCAAAAGTGATATTCAATTGATGAAAGCGGCTGGGTTTACAGTTGTGCGCATGGGTCATTTGGCTTGGGATAGCTATGAACCTTCAGAGGGACAGTTTGACTTTGGATGGTTCGATAAGGTGATGGACATGATGCACGAGGCCGGAATTAAAGTGATTCTGGATATTGCCGTGCATCCTGCCCCTATATGGTTGCACAAGAAATTCCCTTCCATTGACGTTGTCAGCGCTACCGGCAACCGGTTGTATCCTAATCATCGCTATATGGACGATGCCGGAGATCCCAACTATCAAAAGTATGCGCTTCGATATGCCGACGTGCTCACCAAAAGATATGCCAAGCACCCGGCATTGTTG
>JAUZOF010000765.1 GCA_030706585.1 Bacteroidota bacterium | reverse complement strand
CGACCATCGTCGGCAGCACTACCGACGTAGAAAAATTGTTAATAAGAGGATTGCATCACTATGATTTGTTTGTTGATGTAGGATGGTTTCGACAATTGGTGATTAAAAAATTAGTTCATTTGTTAACTAGCTGTATGATGGATAAAAAGTGGCGAGTTGCTGTTAATAAGAGAGGACCTGAGGTAGTTGACGGCCACGGATCCGCGCGGGTTATAGAAACACTTATGCAGCCGCAATTTTTTAGGGAGAGGGGAAATAATGGATGATGTTGTCAAAGGGAAGCGCATCTTGGTGACTGGTAGTGCCGGTGTCATAGGATTAGAAATGCTCGACCGGCTTATGGACAGGGGGGGCATTGTGCTGTCGTCGGACAGGTATCCCATTCCTGCCAGATACAATAAGTTAGTTACACATCTGCAAAGGGATCTGACCGCTGCACCCTTGTACGAATTGTATGACTTTCGACCTCAAATCATTTTCCATTTGGCGGCTGCTTTCGAAAGATCACAAGAATCACCAGCATTTTGGAGAGTGAATTGGCATGATAATGCATTACTGAGTCACAATCTGATAGATTTGGCTAAGGACCTGCCTGCTTTAGAGACTTTCGTTTTTGCATCGAGCTATCTGATCTACAATCCCTTACTTTATACTTATGACGTGCCACCTAATCGCCCACGATTTTTGAAAGAAGACGATCCTGTGTCGCCAAGGAATATCACAGGTGCATGTAAATACTACACTGAGCATGAGCTACAATTTGTCCAGGACCATTATAATCCCGCATTACGCATTATTAATGCGCGAATATATCGCGTATATGGACACGGTTCCATGGATATAATATCAAGATGGGTGCGTGCTGCCATGACAGATCAACCCGTTGAACTATACAACAAGGAAAATTGCTTTGATTACATATTTGCGGGTGACGTGGCGGAAGGGCTCATTCGCCTTGCTGAAAATACTCAAGCAAAGGGTGTGGTTAATCTTGGGTCTGGAATACCGCGAAGTGTTCAAAGCATTTCCGATATTTTGGGAATTCATTTTCCAGAGTGGCCGTCCCTGATAAAGGATCTAGGCACAACTGAAAGAGTTGAATGCAGTTGTGCAGACCTAACAAAATTAAAGCAAACCACAAACTGGGTACCTACCATAGATCCTGAACAGGGCATCCAGGCGATTATTCAGTTTGAATCATCCCTCAGTCAAGGAGAGATCTAAGATGCCACCAAAGGACTATCATATCGTAATAGATTCCGAATATGGTTACAGACGACTTGAACCACTGCCAGAAGATGGTGAGCTGGCTGACTTTTACGAGAGTCAGTATTATGACCTGATTCGCAAGGGAGGCAGGGCTCCTGAGCTTCGTCGTCTTACCGCGGGCGGACAGATAGCAGAGCAAGAAAGAACTTGGTTGAAAGGCACCCTCTATGCGGATATTGAGCATATCCTAAAGCGTCATGCACCGGGCAAAAGAGTCTTAGATGTTGGTTGTGGAACTGGAGAACTTGTTTCGTTTTTGACCAAAGCTGGATTTAATACTATGGGTATTGAACCGTCATCTGATGCAGCTTCTATAGCTCATTCATTAGGGCTAAAGGTTCAAAAAGCCTCTTTAGAAGAATTTTCCAAATATGTTTTAGAAAATAGTGTCCAGCTGTTTGATGTAGTATCACTATTGAATGTTTTGGAGCATGTTCCACATCCAGCGCGAACAATTGAGATTTCCAGAGGAATAATAAGTTCAAGTGGAATTATCTGTATAAGGGTACCGAACGATTTCAGTGAAATTCAAGAAGCGGCTCGGGAAAAACTGGGTTGCGCCCCCTGGTGGATTGCGACCCCTGATCATATCAATTACTTTGATGTCCATTCTGTTGAGGGCCTCTTAAAGAATCTGGGTTT
>JAUZOF010000764.1 GCA_030706585.1 Bacteroidota bacterium | reverse complement strand
TGGACACAGCATCATCTGTCGCAACATCATTGAAAGAATATCCATTCGATGGTATGCGAACATAGGCATCTAGCAGAAGTCCTTCTGCAAATGGAGCATCAGTGTAAATCCCATCGAGTTCGCGGTCGTTTTGATCAGCAGGGGATAACAAGCCCGAACAGCTTGAAAACAACATGACTGAAGCGACCAATGTCAATAATTTATTTTTCATGAAATTATAATTTACTTATTACATATAATACAAAACCACCATTCAAATGCACCTTAATATTGAATTTCATATACAGAGCACATTATCCAGGATTCGTATAGTATAAAATCTAAGTCTTAAAATTCAGCCTTAACACCCAAATTATAGAAACGGGTTTGTGGTGCACTACCTACATTAAGCTCTAAAATCTCTCTATTTTTAGCGATTGTGAGCAAGTCATTTCCACTAACATAGATATTTACTTTCTTCAGAACCGAATTACCTAACACTCGTTTTGGCAAGGTATAAGTCAATTGGACTTTTGAGAGATTAACTCTATCGGTACTGTAAGTCCAGAAATCAGAGTAACGGAAATTGTTATCACCACTTAATGTTGTTAAACGAGGATATTTGGCAGTAGCTTTTGTCTCCTCAGTCCAACTATCACGCACCACTTCAGAGTATTTCTTATTACCATAAACCCAGTAATAATCGTTACTCTTAACAGCAGTACCACCAAACGATCCGGTTCCAAGCACAAACAAAGTAAAGTTTTTCCATTCAGTAGTCAAATTCAAACCACAGGTAAACGGACTGCCCCAACGACCAATCATCACTTCGTCTTTTTCATCAATTACACCATCACCATTCTGATCTTTATACTTGATATCCCCGGGCTTAACTACTCCGAATTTTTGTACAGGATGGTTATCAATATCACTTTGATCAGCAAAAAGACCTTCACTCTGTAACCCAAACAGGGCATCAACAGGCTTTCCTACACGGTTACGATATTTATCAACATAAAACTCATCTCTCTTTAGCACTTCTGTTGCAACATAAGTCCCGGCTCCTCCAACAGACAGATTGACAGTTCCAACTTTTTTACTGTAATTAAATTGAAAGTCAAAACCCTTGTAACTGTTGGCTCCATAGTTAATGTATGGAACAAATGAAGAGGATGGGTATCCTTGGGTAAAATAAACCGGATATTGAGTAATTGGTTGTACCGGAATACCATCTTTTTTAATGAAGAATGCCGTAGAGCGCAAATCTAATGAACGGTTAAACAAACTTCCTTCCAAACTAAAATTCAACTCTTTTCTCTTAGCAAAAGTAAGATTTTTATTCCCCCAACGTGCTGAAGCTGTTGCTCGATTCACATAAGTACCATCACTCCAGGAAAAATAATCAGTAGATGAATATTTTCCATTGTACAAATAATAATCATTAACCCCAAAATCCAGATCTGTATTTATTACACCAGCAGAGGTAGATAATTTCAACCGATTAACGAGATCTGAGCCTTTTAAGAAACCTTCCTCGCTTATCACCCAACCTAAACCTAATGTTGGCGAAAAGGCAATACGATTAGCAGACGACAACTTTGTTGAGTTAATTAATGCTCCACTAAAATCAGCATAATATCTATGATCGAAGTTATAGCTTAATTGCAAACCTATGTTACTATTTGTTCGGTTTTGGAAATCCCCGGTTTGGCGACGAATCGTTCCAGCTCCTACCAACATCGCAGATACATTGTGTTTTTGATCAAAGGTATTGACATAATCTATATGTGCATTAAAATCAATAATTTGATCGTTCCATGTATTAGTAATATTCTGTACACCTGGATTAGTATCTTTAGTGTAAGTTTTCAGGCTTTCAATAGAGTCAGACGGTGTTCCATTAATCCATGCCGGTATATAAGGCGCATATGT
>JAUZOF010000763.1 GCA_030706585.1 Bacteroidota bacterium | reverse complement strand
GAATAGTCACTTTGTCGGGAAAACCGAACAGCATATTGCCATCGAGCTTCACGTTGTAACGCCCTTCCACCTTCAGCGATACGGTTTCGGGGGCTGTCAGGTCGAGTTTTTTGGAG
This sequence comes from Bacteroidota bacterium, assembly GCA_030706585.1. GTDB lineage: Bacteria > Bacteroidota > Bacteroidia > Bacteroidales > UBA7332 > CAXXIC01. The sequence continues at coordinate 1,804 of JAUZOF010000763.1, read as the reverse complement.
AACTCCACCAACACGTAGTGGCTGTCCACCTTCCAGAACGGAGGGAAGAAAGCACCGCGGGCGGTACGACGGTTCTGCACATTATTGCTCAGCCAGATCTCAAAATCGCCCGGATAGTAGATCCAGGTTGCCACTTTTTCAGCAAACAGGGTTTGAACGGCAATGGCAAAAAAGAGGATGAAAAAAAGTACTCTCGAGTTTCGACAGAGAAAGGTTTTTAGCATAGATAGTTTGGTTATATTGTGATTGTTGATTATTTGTATTCTCATATTAAATGAGATTATTCTTTTTTAAAGTCAATGCAAAATAGCTCACTTCTATAAAAATAATTATAAATATTAATGAGATTCTTTTTATCCATTGAAAGATTATCATATTCTTTTTTTGTTTCACTTTCTGTTTTTATATAATCTGTAATCGCAAAAGCGATGAATATTGTAGCTTCTTTGAGGATATTTTTAGTTTCGTTTTCGACTAAATTATCTCGATAAATATCCCGTAATTGGTATAATGAGATACTACTTGAATGAGCAAACCATGAAAGAAAGTTATATGTATCATTAAAAAGCATTTGTTGAATGCCTGTATTATTCAATAAATCTTGCCATGAACATTTTGTGTATGTTTTATTCTTAAATACAACCTTCCAATCTCTCGCAATCTGTTTCATTAAAGCATCTTGCTTATCCAAATTTAGATTTTGAAAAATCTCAGAATGTAATATGTCCTTTTTCAGAATTTCAATTTGCTCTTTCTCATCATCAAGCTGTTTTAAGTCTTCTTTCGATAATGTCGTAAAAGTCATTCTAGCTCTTTGACTTAAACCATACTGCGTCCATATCTTGAACCTAATATCATTTTCCATTTCAGTCGGAGCAAAATTAATATGATAAAGAGTCGTATAACATTCTAATAAACTTCGCATTAGAACATTCAAAGAAAATGGATCCATGATTTTAAAGTCACTGGACAAATCTAATGGAAAATTTATTCCACCTCCACAATTCAAAATAGATGAGCCATGGAGCACAATCTTTTGCAATAATAAATTTGAGATATGCGTTCTTTCATCATTAAACGTACTAAATCGCCTCGCCCTGTCGGATAACAGTTTATTGGTGATGGCAATAATTTCCATTAAATTATGCATCCAATCCGAATGGTTATTGGAAGTAATTTTTTGTATTAAGATAAAAGCCTCTGAAGGTTTCATTCAAATTTGACCTATTTTTCTTACACATGATTTTCCCAGCTTCCACCTCTTTTGAGGGAAGGCCTGATGGAACTTTACAATTTCTTCAAATACAAATATTTTGGTTCCAATCCCGCGCGACTTTTGATCGAATCGGAAACCTGAGGGCCGTTGTTCTCCCAGGTATTGCCCGGTCCGTTGGCATTCTTCAGGTATTTTTCCGTCGGTGTCCAGTTATCTTTCATAGTGATGAACGACGATCCTTCGTCGGTGTAGAGATAGAACCAGTGGTCAGGATCGTGCACAAACGGCGGCACCACGCAACTGTCCACCACATTTTCGGTCACCATGGTGCGAGGTTGCACCGACAAGGTATAAATTGCTGCCACATCCGATTCTTTCGTTGCAAAATGATGGATATAGTTGGCATACACACGGTTGTTGCGCATACAGTTGACACTCTTGCTCCACGCCCAGCCAAGACTGATGCCCATGTAAGGAATATCGTATAACTCGTTGTGTTCGATGGCAATGTTGCGCACAAAACCGGCGGCAATGCCCGCGCACGACCAGTCTTCGTTTGCCACGTCGGTTACATAGTTATTGGTAATG
>JAUZOF010000762.1 GCA_030706585.1 Bacteroidota bacterium | reverse complement strand
TCGGGCATCATGACATCACAGACTATCAAACTAATTTCATTATCTCGTAGCACCTGAAGCGCTTCCTTTCCGTTGGTAGCGATCTGTACATTGTATTCCTGCCGGAATGTCGTTTTCAGATACTCCCGCAGGTTATCATCATCTTCCACAATAAGCAGCGTATGCTCCTTCGATTCTGTGATATTATCCCCCGGTATCTCTACCTCTTTTAATACCGGCATCTCAAAGATTTGCTCCTTTTGCCTGCTTTCATCGATATTAAAACAGGTGGTTTCAGGATTAAAGTGCGCTTTGCCTTTTTTCAAAACGATGGTAAAGCGGCTTCCCTCACCCGGATGGCTCTCCACCGAAAGCGTTCCACCATGCAGTTCGATGAACTCTTTTGAGAGGTTCAACCCGATTCCCGTACCGCTACTGTAGTCACCGGCACCCTGGTAAAATCGGTCAAACACCCGGGCCATTTGCTCAGGCTGCATACCTTTACCGGTATCGGAAACCGTCACGATTACCGCTTCGGCATCATCAATCAACTCCACCCTTATCTTTCCTGCTTTTGGCGTAAACTTAAAAGCATTTGATAAAAGATTGAGTATCACCTTCTCTATTTTATCCTCGTCATAGTATAATTCAATTCCTTCGCAGGGAAGTGACATGGTATAATCAATCAACTTGATATGTGCCTGATAGTTGAATGCCGACTTGGCGTTCTTGACGAGAGAAACGATGTTTTGCTCTTTCACATAGAGTTTCATCTCGTTTCCTTCGATCTTCCGGAAGTCAAGCAACTGGGTAATTAACCTCAACAAACGGTCTGTATTGTTTTTCATCACCATCAGTTCACGGTGAATCTCCGGAAACTTCTTCATTTCCAATATCCGGTCAATGGGCGAAATCAACAGCGATAAAGGCGTCCGTAACTCGTGGGAAACATTGGTAAAGAAACGGAGTTTCTGAGCTGTAACGTCCTCAATCTTTTCATTCATAACCACCAGTTGCTCCCGTTGCAGAGCCAACTCGTCCCTTTGGTTATTGATCTCCGTATTCTTTTGTTGCAACTCAAAATAGATCCGCTTCATGTGTAGATAGGCGAAATACAGCAAGACAGCCAGAAACAATGCCAGGCAAAGCAATATGACGGTAATGTACAGCAAGGTACGTTGATTGTTGTACTTATAATCCAGAAACTGCAATTTCAGCAGTTGGTTTTCTATTTTCCCCAGATAATCGTTGATCTGGGTAGATTGCAGTTTCAGAATCTCCGCATTCGTTTTATCAACAACAGCCGTATTCAGCAGATATTCTTTCCGGCAAGGTTTATTTTGCAAAATATCCAGAGCCACCTGAATGGCTTTGCCTCCACCGGTAGGATACAGCAGCGAGGCGGTCAGTTTACCATCAATCACAGCCTGAATACCACCATGAGGCCCCTGCAATGCATCCACTCCCACAATGATCAGCTTATGAGGGTCAATTCCCCGTCTGACACAAGCTTCGTAGGCTCCCAAAGCCATTTCGTCATTGTGGGCAAAAATAGCTTGTATGTCCTTTAGGCCGGGATAGGCTTTCACTTTATCAAAGGCATCACGCCTCAACCAGCTACCACCCAGTTTTGCTGTTACGGAGAGGTTACTTTCATCGGTAATATTCTCAATAAATCCTTTGTGGCGTTCCCGGGCAGGTGATGAACCTTCAAGGCCCCACACTTCAAGTACATTGATTTTTCTATCAGCCAGGTTTTTAAAAAACAATGCGGCTGATTTTCCGATGGCATAATTATCCGAACCAATAAAAGTCGTATAATCATCGCTATCGATTTTCCGGTCGATTAAGATTGTCGGGATTCCTTGTTTGAAAGCCTTTTGGGCTATAGAAGTAATCGGCTTTGATTCATTGGGAGAAATAATCAGCAGATCCACCTTTTT
>JAUZOF010000761.1 GCA_030706585.1 Bacteroidota bacterium | reverse complement strand
GATCGTCCGGCTTCAGTAAATGCAGCATTGCAACAAAAGAAAGAACAATATAATAAGCAATATAAAGATAATAAAGCCGAATCTCTGACAGATAACTGGTTCTTACGACAGTTTAACACCCTGTTTGAAGAGAATGAAACAGAGTAGTAGGATAGAAAGGTTTAAACCCTAAAAAACTAGAGGTATGACTGAATCGATCATGAATTTCGATTTACCCGAAACCAGAGGGTCAATCATTAAAGTAATCGGTGTTGGAGGTGGCGGTGGAAACGCAGTGAACCACATGCACGAACAGGGAATCAAAGACGTAGAGTTTATGATTTGTAACACCGACTCTCAAGCTTTGGCGAATAGCCCTGTAGAACTGAAAGTTCAGCTGGGGGCCTCTCTTACCGAAGGTCGTGGGGCTGGAAATAAACCCGAAATGGGGAGAGAAGCGGCAATAGAAAATATCGAAGACGTTAAAGAAGTCTTGGAAAATAATACGAAGATGATCTTCATCACTGCGGGGATGGGGGGTGGAACCGGTACCGGAGCTGCTCCTGTTATTGCTGAAGCCGCTCGTGAAATGGGCCTTCTGACAGTTGCTATTGTTACTATTCCTTTTAGAAACGAAGGTGCCCGCAGAATTAATCAGGCGCTTGAAGGAATTCGTTCCCTTGAAGGAAATGTAGATTCTCTTTTGGTGATCAATAATGAGAAAATCAGGGAGATGTATGGCGACTTTAAAATTTCGGAAGCATTTGCAAAAGCGGATAATGTTTTGGCTACCGCGGCTAAAGGAATCGCCGAAATCATTACTGTTCACGGATATATAAACGTTGACTTTGCTGATGTCGAAACTGTAATGCGTAATAGCGGCGTATCTTTGATGGGCTCTGCACTGGCTACTGGTGAAAACCGTGCTATCCGGGCAGTTGAAGAAGCATTGAACTCTCCGCTGTTAAACAACAATGACATCACAGGTGCTAAGAACATCCTTTTAAATATTACTTCCGGTGCCGGCGAGTATGAGGTTACAATGGACGAAGTGGGACAAATTACCGACTATGTTCAGAAACGTTCCGGACATGCAGCTGACCTGATCTGGGGAAATGGGATTGATGAAACATTGAATGATGAAATTTGTGTTACAATTATAGCAACCGGATTTAGTACAAGCAGTATTCCTGAAATGTTGGCTCGTCAAAAAAATGAGAAAACGTATGTGCCGCTGGTTGACTCAGATGTTGCTTCTTCTACTCCAACTCAACAAGATCAACCACGTCAATCTGCCCCACAATCCTATACATTAGATGATGAACCGGAAAGTGAAGATGATAATATTTATTCTTCATCTGATGATGACTTCGGTTATGAAGAGGAAGCAGATTCGAGAACTATCGAATTCGAGATTAAAACTCCGGAACCAGATGAGTTCGAGAGCCTTTATGGTAAAAGAAAAGTTGACTCTTGGCCATTGACCAAAGAGACGACCGAGAAACCTGTTTCTGTTCAGGTTGATTTCCATGAGCTGGCAGATGAATCGATCGATGAGATTGAGAATGTACCTGCATTTAAACGGAAAAGCTTTAAACTGAAAGATAATACCAAAACTACAACAGAAGAGGATATATCCAGATTCTCTTTACGCGAGGATAAAGATAAAAAGACCATTATTCATCGCGAAAATCCCTATATTCACGATAATCCAGATTAAAAAATAAATGCAATGAGTTTATTTGAAACGATCAACAATGACATTAAAGCTGCAATGCTTGCTCGTGAAAAAGTAAGACTGGAAGCTTTAAGGAATATCAAAAAGGTACTGATTGAAGTAAAAACAGCGAAATCGGGTCACGATGAGTTATCTGATGAAGATGCTATGAAGGCGATTCAAAAGCTGGTTAAACAAGGGAAAGATTCTGCAGAGATTTATAAATCACAG
>JAUZOF010000760.1 GCA_030706585.1 Bacteroidota bacterium | reverse complement strand
TAAATTTGATATTAAGATTCTTGTATTCCGGCAGGCTGTGCGGAATATCCTGAAAGATTTCCGTATTGGGATTGAACCGATAGATGCGGTTATCATAGGTAGATACCCACAAATAACCGTTCTTTGCAATGGAGAATGAGTTGATGCGGTTATTGAGCAACGAGGAACGGCTCGTGGCATTCGACTTGTAAACGGAGAAACGGCTGCCGTCAAACTTATTCAATCCGTCCCAGGTAGCAATCCAGAGATAACCTTTCTTGTCCTGGTTGATGTACATGACCGCATTCTGTGAAAGGCCTTCGTTTGTGCCAAATCTTTCGACCGAATACTTGTCGGCCGCAACGGCATTTGCAGAAAACAGACCTCCCAATAGCAATAAGGTGAGTAGTTTTCTCCGGATATCAGACAACAATAATGAGTGTTTCTTCATGACAGATAATTAAAATCTGAACGGGTGTAAATAGCGTAAGGGTTAATTACAGATACTTGTATAACAAACAAAATGCTCTGTTTGGCAAAGATAGAGACAAATTTCTTAGGTTTAGGTTTAATGCCATTTGAAATAACATACCCGGGGTCCGACATCTGCCTGATTTACCGGGTGGCAAAAAAAGGGCATTTCCGGCTAATTAAAACACACTATTTGTCAAAATACTTTCAGAAAATATCACCTGACAGATTCGTCTCTGAATCAGTTATTAACCCACCTAAAAGTCTGAAAACGGTATCCGTCTTTGCAGATACCGTTTTCATTTAATAATATAAACCGTTGGAACTAAATCCGGTTACTTTATCTCCAGTTTTACCCGCAACCGGTTCCAATATTTCGGGGCATAAACAAATACGTCATCGTTTGTGTACGGTGTATTATCCGCACCGGCATAGACCTGAATCAGATTATGTGTATCAAATCCAATCGTAGAATACATGGTAATTGTCTGTCCTTCGTCGGGCATAGTCATGGTCATCGGGGTAAAATTATTACACCGGACCAATGGTGTCGGATTGCCACTGTTACTTAGATTGTTCCAGAAGGGAAATCGTTGCGTTTCCGGCAATTCCACGCCCTTGTATTGGTAAATATAAGTTGAATCTGTGTTGCCAAAGATATAACCGCCCGGTGTACCACTGTTGAATTGTCGGAACAACGGAGAAACCATCGGCCCTTCATTCATTTTGACAATATATTTACCTTTTGCTGCGTCATAGGTTATGGATGAATTGCCGCCCAATAGATTCATTAACGCACTATTTCCCAAACTAAGCAGGGGTTTATATTCGTCAGGTAACTCAAACTCCTGATACAAATAGACGGGTGTGAAGGTGAAAAAGATAAAGGTCACCTGCTTCTGTTTGAAAATGCCATCCCACTTATCGGTACTGTACAAAATCGGATCAACCGAAACCTCCTGGTTTCCGGAAAAATCGGCATAAGTTGCCGTTTCATACCGGGGATCACCGTCGTGTCCATCCACAAAGGAGATCATGTGGCATTTGGGATCAGCCTGGCTCCAAACATCCTGATACATCAGCATCCCTATTTTTGAAGAATAATGATAAGGAGTAATGCTGGTAACGTAAGCACCGAATTGGGTGTACAAACTATCAGGTAACGCAGAAGCCGAACGAAAAGCTTCTGTGGAAGTGGTATATTTCAACTTGTAGTTGATAGTTCCGGCTTCTTTGCAACCGAACAAAGAGACGATAATGAGCAAAAGCAGTAGTTTTGTTTTCATAGATTTAGGTTTTTACAGATTCAAAGGTAATCAAAAAATCAGAATCTGATAATGTAAAAAAATAGCCCCGGACTACGCCGGAGCCATTGCATTCACACACCAAACCATCGAAATAGAAATTCCAAACCTTGAAAAACTATGGGATATAAGTCTCCAAAAGTTTAGCATTTTCACGGGAAGAAACAGCCTCATCGGCAATGGATG
>JAUZOF010000076.1 GCA_030706585.1 Bacteroidota bacterium | reverse complement strand
TCACCGAACTACATTTTTGTGTATATGTAAAAATAATAACCGATTACTTACTTCTTTTAGAGCAGTTGAGAAAGCTTGAAGCAGTCTCTTCTGTCAGAATTGTAGCCTGATTTTCAGTTATAAAATACCACAAATAATAAGCCCCGGATTTACGTTTTGTATCGTAAGTCCGGGGCTTATTTTATATGAAACCGGTTGGCTTATTTCTTCTCTTCAATGACCAAATCTTTAATCAATGTTTCGTTTGCCGAAACCAGCATCTCTTCTCGGCTTTTCAGCAGGGATTTCCATTGGGCATAGAATTTACTCTGGGAGTCAATCTTAAACACTTCCGAACCGTACAAATCGAGTCGGGAAAGCAGCATTCCTACCGTTATTTTGTTGATATCCAGTGCTGGTTGGTAAATCTGTTCGTCGATATCTTCATCGAGAGATTCGTTGATGATTTCAATTTCAGACAAAAGATAAAGCACATCCTGAGTCAGGCGGATAGGGATGTGGTGAGCGTGGGAAATGTCTTTAGCCCGTAACGGTTTTCCTCCTTTATCAAACTGTTTGATAACAATGGATGCAATCAGCAACGTTACGAAATCTTTGTAGCGGCGGCTGATGTGCTGGGTGTCTTTTTCAAAGTAAAAATTGTGTATGTTTTGTGAGGCATAGCAAAGTTCGGCTCCGAAAAGGATAATTAGCCAGGATAATTGCAACCACAACAATAGTAAAGGAAGCGCAGCGAAACTACCATAAATCGCATTGTAACGGGTCACCCAAATCTGTCCGCCGATATAGAGGTATTGGAATACCTGAAAAGCAATACAGATCAATAATGCAGGAATTAATGCATGTTTAAAAGAGACCTTGGTATTGGGAATGAAAATATAGATGGAGAGGAAGATCAACCAGGTAATGATGAAGGGAATAAAACGTATTATCAGACCAATTACCGGGGTAATTACCTGAAATTCTTTAAGGCTTTCGAGCGCAGTGGTAATAAAAATAGAAACTCCACTGGACGCAATCATCAGTACCGGTAGAATCAGAAACAGGGAAAGATAGTCGGTAAACTTCCGGTAGTAGGAGCGGGGTTTCTTGACTAGCCAGATGTCGTTGAAGGCATTCTCAATGTGGCTGATCAATACAATTACTGCCCAAATCAGCATAATAATGCCAATGCCGACGAACAGCCCCCCCTTGGCGCTTTCCAAATAAGAAGAGGCAAATTGCAATCCTTTTTCCAGTACCACCTTTTGTCCGGGGAAGTAGTCCATCAACTGGGTTTCAATCAGCGTCTTAAATCCCAGTCCATTGGCGATCGCAAATAGCAACGCCAGAATAGGAACGATAGCGAGCAACGTGCTATAAGTCAGTGCGGAAGCCCTTGTGACCAAATCGTCTTCGTTGAAGCGGCGGATGGATACTGACAACGCTTTGAGTAAGGTGTATAGCCGCCTTTTGCCTTTGCTGAGCTCCGTTTCAGAGATTCGCCAGATATCGGTGGTTACAAACTCGATCAGGGATTTAGACTTTTGAATGATTTGATTTTCTTTAGCCATGGGGAGAGCGTTTTTAGGTAAAAGAAAAAGGGTCGTTATTGCCGGAGGTAATCATTTTAAAACTCATTATGAGCAAAAATTACCGAAAGAAAAAAGAAATGCAGCAGACCTATAAGCCGGGTTCTGTACTCCACCGAAGCGGAATGTCTGCCATTTGTCTCGACTGCGTATCACTACGCAGCTCTATCGATCTACCCCCCGACATCGGGCGAGCAGCCCTACGTGCGTCGGTATACATGATCTTTCAACCCATGAGGCGTACGGCTCGTGACATTGCTGCCCCGACCGGTGGGCTCTTACCCCACCTTTTCACCCTTACCGCGGCGAACCGTGGCGGTTATTCTCTGTTACGCTACTCAGCCCTCGCGAACTCCTTCCCGTTAGGAAGCATGGTGCTCTGTGTTGCCCGGACTTTCCTCCCTTTCTATACCGAAAGAGCGACAGACCGTTCTGCTGCATCAGTGCAAAGATAGATTAAAAAACGGGGAATTGGTTGCCGGTGGGCGAAAATAGTGCCGTTGGGCGGGAGTTACAGGTCGTAAAGCGGTAGTTAGATGGGGTGAAAAGGTGTTGAGGCTCATTCTTTTGTGGTGAATGAGCATTTATTGCTCCTTAGTTCGCATTTTGCAAAGCCGAGATTGCATCCATATCAGCTAAGATGGCATTTATACCTTCCGAGATCGCATTTTGGCATGCCGAGATTACATTTGTCTTATCCAAGTTGGCATTTATATCTGCTGAGATGGCATTTTGCAAAGCCGAGATTACATCCATATCAGTCGAGATGGCATTTATACCTTCCGAGATCGTATTTTGGCATGTCGAGATTACATTTGTCTTATCCAAGTTGGCATTTATATCTTCCGAGTTTGCATTTTGCAAAGCCGAGATTACATCCATAGGTGCTGAGATGGCATTTATACCTTCCGAGATCGCATTTGGGTAAGCCGAGATCGCATTTATCCTAAATTACTTTTGAAAATTGGAGGTAAACTAATCAAATCTTGTTTTCAGGCTCTCTTGTCATTGTTTTGAATTCGGTTCTGCTCCATTTAACTCCCTATTTCTCCAAATGACTCCCGGTGAATACAAATCTGCCGAAGAACAACTCTTTTTTACCTAAATAAGTGTGAATAGATGAGTTTGATTTTGTACTTTTGCAGGAGTAAGGCAAGCAATATGAAATCAATGATTCAATATTTCTAAGGGAAAATCAGTCGGAAGTAATCTCCGGTTGGTTTTTTTTTGCCTGATTGCGAGCGATAAAAACAACTATCCGATATGACACACAAAAATCTTGTATCCATCAAGGATTATTCCAGAGAGGATATCCTCCGGATATTGAAAGAAGCAGAGAAGTTTGAGCAGAATCCTAACCAGAAGCTGCTCGACGGGAAAGTGGTGGCGACACTTTTCTTTGAACCTTCTACCCGTACACGCCTGAGCTTCGAGACTGCAGTCAACCGTCTGGGCGGCCGAATCATCGGCTTTACCGATGCGGCTACCACCAGCTCTTCAAAAGGCGAAACCCTGAAAGACACGATTAAGATGGTGAGCAACTACGCCGACCTGATCATTATGCGCCACTATCTCGAAGGAGCCGCGCGTTATGCTTCTGAGGTATCCGAAGTGCCGGTTGTCAACGCCGGTGACGGAGCCAACCAGCACCCTTCGCAGACCATGCTTGACCTCTATTCCATCTACAAAACGCAGGGCACTCTGGAAAATCTTCAGGTGACAATGGTGGGAGACCTCAAGTACGGACGTACCGTACACTCGCTGCTGATTGCACTGTCGCATTTCAATCCGACCTTCCATTTCGTAGCGCCCAAAGAGCTGAAGATGCCGGACGAGTATAAGATCTTTTGCAAAAAGCATAATATCATGTATTTCGAGTACAGCGACTTTACCGAAGAGGTGATTAACCAGTCCGACATTCTCTATATGACCCGTGTGCAACGTGAACGATTCACCGACCTGATGGAGTATGAGAAGGTGAAAAACGTTTACACCCTGCACAATGCGATGCTGGAACACAGTAAGGATAACCTTCGTGTATTGCACCCGCTGCCCCGCGTCAATGAAATCTCGATTGATGTGGACGACAATCCCAAAGCTTACTACTTCGATCAGGCCCGCAACGGGATGTATGCCCGTCAGGCCATTATCTGCGACGTATTAGGACTATTGTAAATCAACGACTATGTGTACGATGACTAGTAAAAAAGAACTTTTGGTAGCCGCCCTCGAAAACGGCACCGTAATTGACCATATACCGTCCGAACATCTGTTTGAAGTGGTTTCCCTTTTAGGATTGGACAGCTGCTCAAACAGTATCACCATTGGATTTAACCTGGAGAGCCAGAAACTGGGTAAAAAAGGAATCATCAAGATCGCCAACCGTTACTTCCATAAGGAGGAGATTGACCGCATTGCATTGGTTGCGCCTAATGTGATCCTGAGTATGATCCGCAACTTCCGCGTGGTGGAGAAGATTAAAATCGAACTTCCGGGTGAACTGGTGGATATAGCGAAATGTCCGAACCCCAAATGCATCACCAACAATGAGCCGATGAAGACTCACTTCAAGGTGGTGAATAAAGAGGAGGGTGTGGTGAAATGCCTCTATTGCGAACGAGTATTTGACAAAGAAAATCTGATTATCCGATGAAGGTAGATTTTAAACCGGGAACCATGATATATCCGGTTCCGGCAGCCATCGTAAGCTGCGGAGCAACAGAAGATGAGTATAACCTGATTACCGTAAGTTGGGCGGGTACGATCTGTTCCGATCCCCCGATGTGCTACATCTCGGTACGTCCGGGCCGTCACTCTTATCCGATTTTGAAGAAGAACATGGAGTTTGTCATCAACCTGACTACGGAAGATATGGCGTTTGCGACTGACTGGGTGGGCGTGCGATCCGGAAAGGATTTCAACAAGTTTGAGGAGATGAAGCTCACACCGGGTAAGGCGACAATGGTAAATGCACCCATTATAGAGGAGTCTCCCGTCTGCATTGAATGCCGTGTGCGTGAGGTGATGGCATTGGGTACCCACGATATGTTTATCGCTGATGTTGTCAACGTGAAGGCCGATGACAAATACATCGATCCTGAGACCGGAGAGTTCAAGCTTTATGACTCCAAACTGCTGGCTTATTCGCACGGTCACTATTATGGACTGGGCGAGCATATCGGCAAATTCGGCTGGTCGGTACAGAAGAAGAAATAAAAGTTTGTCTTTACAATACAAAACTCCCGCTTTCGCAATGAAGACGGGAGTTTTTTCGTTTATGCTGTTGCGGAAACTGAGTTTCCGGCAAAACCAGGTTGGTTTGCCCCGGAAACTCAGTTTCTGACGAGAACCGGGCTCAGATCTTCCCGGCGACTGAGTTTCCAACGAGAATCGAACCCGGTTCTTCCCGGAAACCCGGTTTCTGATAAGACCCGAGGTCAGTTCTGGCTGGAAACTGAGTTTCTGACCTGAACTGACCCCGGTTTGAGCTGGAAACTGAGTTTCCAAGGCGATATGATCGGTGTCTGGAAACTCAGTTTCCGGGGTTTGTATTTTGCGTTAAAGCAATGATCTGCACTCGGCTTCTTGAATTTTGCCAACGGGCAATTTATCAGACTTGGTAGAAGTGGAATTTTGTACCCTATAAGTCGTGATTCTTTGTTTACATACTCATTGAAATGCAAATCTCCTTCTTGTACAGAGGTGTGATAAATTTAATCTCTTTACTATATCTGTTTTGAAGTTTAATCTTTAGACCTTTATTAAATAGAATTTCATTTTCCCGTTTATAGATTTCTTGGGGCGAATTTTCGCATCTTTCGTATTCTTTTTTGTAAATCAATTTTCCAGTAGAAAGATTGAAATCTATCATTTCAAAGTATTCACAAGGCTTACCGTAATTATTGCTATACCCGATTAGATAGAAATCGCCATCCTGATATCTGTATTTGTCAGACTGAGACCATTTCCAACTACTTCCTCCTTCTTGATAAATAGCTAAAATGCCATTCTTTATATCCATTCCACTATAAGGGTCACCCATCATACCTCCGTCTTGACTCATAAACAGCGCCTGTTCGGATTTTTTCCAAAGAATCCATTTTCCACTACTCAATTTATAGATGATTATTGCACGATGAAAATTGTCATTTTCTTTTAGTCCTTCCCTAATATTATATGCTGCTACGAGTTCATTTATTCCATCTTTATCCAAATCTCCAATTACACTATCAATCAATTGATAACCCGGAGTAACAGGTGTCTTTTGTGCAAATAAAGATATATGCATTCCAAATCCAAGGAACAATAGAAAATATATTATTTTCATCTGGTCTGTTTGTATCTTGTTTTATACTAGAAAATAATTTAAGCTCTAAATATTCAGGAGAATATTACTCATACCCATCCTTATTTTTCCCATACCCAAACAGCCTATTTGTTTTGATATGCTCAAAGATTTTCTTCGGAACATAATCCCGGAGGCTTTCATCACCGTTTTCTATTAGCGTAGAAATATAAGACGCTGTGATTTTGAGGTGGCTGACCGGAATGCCCTGAAGAATCAGAACCTTGCGTGTCGAGACGAGATATTGCCACAACAAACGGTATTCGTCTTTGAAGTGGGTATCTTCGGGATAGATCACTTCACCGGTCTCCATGTCGGTGTAGGGGTAGAGGTAGAGTTTTACATTTTCCTGAAACAGTTTTCCCATCGCTTCGAGCAGCCCGCCGCGCAAGTCGGTGTATTGTGAACTGTGGAAGATTTTGTCAAACGTAGGTAATCCGAGAACTACACGTAATTTATTCATCCTGAACTGGGCAAAATAGTCCACCAGCTTGAAATATCGGTAAAAGTTGGAGACCATGACACTGTGCCCGGACATATTTACGAGGTCAACCCGGTTGAGGAAGTCTTTGTCGTCCAGCTTTTCCCCCTGCATCAGGTATTTCAGCGAAATTTCGCAGAAGGCAATGGTATTGTCGGGGCGGTAATCTTCATCGCCTTTGAAGATGTTGAGGCTGTCCTCCATAAACTCGATGGCGAGGTTGTTGATCGGGCGGAAAAATCCACGCATCAGCAACACGTTCTTCTTGTAAAGCATATCCCCCGGCTGACGCACACGTCCCGACTGGTCAAACATAATGGCCGGTGTCATGCTGTTGCTCACCAGCATCAGGTTGAGCAGACGGTTGTCACACCATTGCAGGTCGGGCCCTTCCACGAAGATGTAATCAACCTCCACGCGGTCGGTGTCGAGATTGTCGAGCAACGAGAGCAGCACTTTGCGCGGGTCTTCCCACATAAACAAACCTCCATAGATCAGATTAATGCCCAACGTCCCGAGCGAGTGTTGCTGAAGCAGCGTATCATTCTCGTGCAGCTTGACGTGAATCACGATTTTGTTGGGTTTGTAGCGGTCGGTTCCTTCCACGGCAATCCCCAGCCAGCCGTTTCCCTGGTTGGTTTTGGTATAGTTGAGTGTCTCCACCGTATTGGCAAAGGCGAAAAACTTCTGCGGATTCTTCTTGTCCAGAATTTCGATCAGTTCATCGTATTCGTATTCGATCATTTTCCGTACACGTTCTTCGGCCACATAGCGCGAAGGTGTTCCCTGGTTGTAAAAATGGTCGCTGAAGGATTTATCATAAGCCGAAATGGTTTTGGCTACGGTATTGGATGCCCCTCCGGCCTGAAAGAGATGCCGGGCAGTCTCCTGGCCGCCGCCGATCTCAGCAATTGCTCCGTAATACTGCGAATGCAGGTTGATTCTTACCGATTTTTCCTTGGTGGAAAGGATATTCATGGTTTCATTCATAAGCGGGACGTGTTTTTAACTACAACAACCAAAGGCCGTTTGGGTTTTGGCGTTTCATAATTCAAAAAGTAAATATAGGGGAAAATAGCTTCGTCTCTGATATTTAGCCTAACCCAAAGTGCATTTTTTTGCATTAAATATCTCTACCTTTGCAATATGAGTATCGAAAGTAAAATACGGTTTAAAGCTGCAGGATTGTATATCATCGTAGGAATTGCAGCTGCATTTATGCTTTTCTATCTGTATAATCTGCGAAACAATATCCAGTCACAGAAGCAGGAAATTGAGTCGCAACACAGGTCATTGGCTTTAACCAACGAGCTGATCTATACCGTCGGAGAGGCGCAATCGTCGGTCAGCCTGTTTGTCTCGACAAATGATACTCTTTACATCCGGAAGTTTGGTAAGCAAATCCACCGGATTGACTTGCTGATTGATACCCTTTCGGTTACAGAACCGATCGGAAAGACAAAGCTGCAACAGATCAAAGGATTACTGTCCCGTCAGGCCTCTAACATCAAGGAACTCAACCGGCAATTAAACCAACCTATTTCAGTGGCGGCTATCAGTGAACGCATTCACAGCTATAAACCCAAACAGGAATATACCCTGCGAATCTCTTACAGAAAGGACACGATATACAATACCGTGAAGCGTAAAGGCTTTTTCGGCAGGTTAAAGGAGGCCTTTAATCCCGTAAAGCCTAAAATGACCATTGTCAACCGCCAGCGTATCGATACTGTTCGTCTTAGCGACAATGATTCGAAGAAGATTCTGGCAGAAGTGGATCGGATGGCAAGGAAAGCAGACCTGAGTTACCAGCAAAATATCAAATCGATCGGACAAAAGGTGGCTGAACTGATAGCCTCTGACCGGGAAATCTCTACACAAATTTCGGCTCTGTTAATGCAATTACACCGCCAGACTTTTGATTCTGTATTGACTGCCATTTCCCGTAGCGAAAAGGAGATTGATAAGAATTACAATGTATCGAGAATTGGTGGGGCATTGGCACTGGCGTTGATCTTATTGTTTATTATCCTGATCATTTACGATGTAAACAAGGGCAAAGAGGCACGCGACAAAATCCGTCAGGTGATGGAAAGCCGGCATAAGCTCTTGTTGTCGGTTTCGCACGACATTAAAAGTCCGCTGGGCTCCATCCTTGGTTATCTGGAACTTCGACAGCAACAGGGAGAGGATATCCGGTCGATGAAAAGCTCTGCCCGGCACATTCTGGCATTGCTGGAAAACCTGCTGGAGTTTTCAAGTCTTGAACAGGGCTCGTTAGCCGTAAGCAAGAGTGATTTTTCTATTTATGGGATTTGTGAGGAAATCAGCCAGATGTTTCTGCCTCTGGCCGAGGCAAAAAAACTTGCATTCAGTGCACAATCCGATAAAGTTCGGATTCATTCAGACCAAATGAAAATCAAACAGATTATCATCAATCTGGTCTCCAATGCCATCAAATACACTCGTCAGGGAGAGGTGTCATTGCAAATGAAATATTCCGAAGGGCAGCTTCTGCTAACTGTAGCTGATACCGGTGTCGGTATTCCCGAAGATAAGCTGGCGGAAATCTACGAGCCTTTTACCCGCGTAGAGAGCAACAATAGCCTGGCGAATGGTTCCGGACTGGGTATGTTCGTGGTTAAAGGGTTGATTGATCTGCTGGGTGGAACGATCAGGGTTGCGTCAAAAGTAGGAGAGGGAACAACCGTTGAGGTAGCAATACCCTGTGAACAGACCGAATATGCTATCAAAAGCGGAACGAAGAAGATTGTCATCTACGAAGATGATCCGGTGGTCGCACAAATGGTGCGTGATATGCTGCTGCAGCTCGGTCACAAAGTGGTCGATGCAGAGCCGGATATTATCCTGACCGATATGGAAATGGGCGATATCACCGGGCTGGATATTCTGGCTTCTGCCGGCAATGTTCCAGTAGTAGTCATGACGGGGCACAGTGATTATACGACTGAAAAGGCGCGTTCCCTGGGCTTTGACGGATTTTTGGCGAAACCTTTCACGCTGAATGCATTACGTGAGATTTTTGGTGAAGGAGAAAAGGTCGAAGATGACCTATGGGGCGATGATTTGGAAGAAATACTGGAAATATTCCGGGCTTCGACCGCGGATAACTTTGTTTTGCTGAAAGCTGCCCTTCAGGAAAACGACTTCAGGACAGCCCAATCCATTTGCCACAAGATGCTGCCGATGTTTGCCCAGTTGGGCTATCCGACCGAAGAGTTGCGTCGTATGGATGCCCGTCGCGGTGAGGTATATGAAGGCTGGCAGACCGATGTGGAGATTATATTGCAAATCAAAGTTTGATACCGTAAAGGTGCATCTTGTTGTAAAGCGTTTTGCGGTCAATCTTAAGCAGTTGGGCTGCTAATGTTTTATTGCCACGTGCTTTCCGGAGCGCGTTTTCGATCTGTTCCCGTTCGTTTTCGGGGTGCAGGGCCATATCTTCGATCACCGGTGCTGCTGCAAAAGCGGGAAAATCGTTCGGTGTAATCATCTCCCCCGATGCAAACAAAACCACGCGCCGTACCATATTGCGTAGCTCGCGCAGGTTGCCGCTCCAATGGTGATTCTCCATCATAGCGAGAGCTTCTGGTGTAAATCCCTTTATATTTTTATCCAACTCTTCGTTGGCCTGCCGTAGAAATTCATTAGCAAATACCTCAATATCTCCCTTCCGTTCACGCAATGGAGGAACAGAAACGGAAAACTCATTCAGTCGGTGGTATAAATCTTCGCGGAAACGACCTTCGGCAATGGCGGTTTCCAGGTTCTCATTTGTAGCAGCAATGATGCGAACATCTACTTTAATGTCTTTGGCCGATCCGACCGGACGTACCTTTTGCTCCTGTAATGCCCGTAACAACTGCACCTGTACATCGTACGACAGGTTGCCCACTTCGTCCAGAAAAACCGTCCCTTCGTTTGCCTGGACAAATACCCCGGTCTTATCTTCCACGGCTGAGGTAAATGAGCCTTTCAGGTGTCCGAACAGTTCGCTCGGAGCCAGCTCCCGCGATAAACTACCGCAATCCACTGCAATAAACGGTTTATTCTTCCTTGTACTGTTTTCGTGAATCATCCGTGCGGCATACTCTTTTCCGGTACCGCTTTCGCCAAGAATCAGTACGGCCATTCGGGTAGGGGCTACACGCAGAATGTGATCATACATCAGTCTGGCACCAGCACTCTTTCCCATCACCATATTATTGGCTATCGGTTTTACCGGTTGAGTTGGGCGTGCTTTTTCCTGCGTCTTTGACAGAGCCTGTTCGATCTTTTCTTTAAGGACGGTAGGATTGATTGGTTTTTCGAGGAAATCTTCTGCACCTAGCTTCATGGCTGCCACAGCACTCCGTATTTCGGCATAACTGGTCATAACGATAACGGGCATGGTCATCTTTTGCTCCCGGATCCATTGCAGGAGCAGGATTCCGTCTCCGTCAGGCAGACGAAGGTCACTCAGCACAAGGTTTACCTTTTTATCTGTTAGTACCTCCTGCGCTGCCGACACTTTTGAGCATAGTTCAGCCTCATATCCATTACGAAGACACCACCTTTGCAACATGGTTCCAAAGGTGGTGTCATCTTCGATGATCAGTATTCTCTGTTGCATAACGGGGACAAAAATAATCAATTTACCGGATTATTCCCGTTACTGAACTTCTCATGATCATCAGTCTGTTCTTATATTTTGAGGAATTTAAATCTGTACGACCAAATATTTGGAAACGCTCCAGAATTTAGATGGGTTGGTGATTTCGATTGAGATTGTTTTATTTGCTCCGGCTACCAGATTATAGCTGTTTTTAGGATGTGCTGATAAAATAGTCACCTTCTGGCTGTTGGTGGGTATTGAGGTTGCGTTTCTCAGATCAGCCTGGGTAAATGCCTGTTGATCAAACTCCTTGTCCATCACTTTTTTCTTTTGGAAAAGACCGGTTCCGGAAAGGATATGTGCTTCTTTCAGCTTTTTGGTGGAAGCCACGCAATACCAAACGGTATTGATATTATCATCCTGCGTTTTGATGGTTGCTTTTTGCTGGTCACTGACTTTATTCAATTCGGCAACATTCCCGTTTAAGTTGGTTACGGTATTATTCAACTCATCAATTTTGATGTTCTTCTGATTCAGTTCTTCCTGTAGGGCCTTTATCAGCGCATCTTTTTCTACCAGTTCGTCTTGCAGACGTGTGATGGTTTTAGCCAATGTACTGTTCTCTTTTCCCTTTTTACCGGCGATACGTTGAAGTTCAGCAATTTTTGCTTTATTCTGTTCCATGATCTGTTTGATCATATTCATCTGTTCACCGATAATGGCTTTTCTGGAAGCCGCATTTTCTGACGCACCTTTGATATTGATCTTCATCCGGCTTTCGCTTTTGCTGATTTCTGCAAAACCGGCTTCAACATCGTTAATTGTCGCAAGCGTTTGATTATAATTTGAATCCAAAGCCTCGTTTTCCAGTTTCAGCGAATCCCGCTGGGCAACCATGGATTTGTATTTGCCTGAATTTTCGACACAAGAAGCAGAGGTCAATGCAAGAGCAGCGATCACTGCGTAGATTTTGAAAGTTTTCATACGTTTAAAAGTTAATTGGTTCATGATATTTTTGTTTGTTCTTTTAGATGAGTTGGTGTTTTTGATTTTGGCTAAAGAATATGGGGTTGATTATTACAACCCCGTTTTTAGTAGTCATGACAGGTATGGCTTTTAATCCTTCCAATCTTTATTTCTGCCATAAGCATGTCCTTTGCCATGACCATTTCCTTTTTCCTTATAAAATACTTCGTGAGGCCGACGATCGTATTCCCTGTAATATC